>JBGCGI010000014.1:0-18577 GCA_045110715.1 Rubripirellula sp. | reverse complement strand
GGCAAGACCTTTCTAATTGGTCAAAGTCTGCCGTCACACTTGTTCTGCGGGGATAAGTAGGAACGTCCGGTTGTGTTGGGCGTTCGCCTTTTGCTCATCCGCCGAAAGATGACTATGCATCATCGCAACGGACCAGTTGCGAGTAACACAGGGGCCGTCATGCACGACGCTGATCTAATAAACGAATTTGTCGAGGAAGCCCGCGAGCACCTCGGAGATGTAGAAATGCAATTGCTTCAAATCGAAGCAATGGGTGATAACATCAACGATGATTTGGTGAATACGGTTTTTCGAGCCATTCACTCGGTCAAGGGAGCTGCTGGCTTTCTAGGCCTGACGCAAATCAACAATGTGTCGCACAGACTCGAGAACGTACTTGGAAAGGTTCGGGATCATCAACTGGTTCCAGATCCATTCAACGTCGACGTGATGCTCAAGGCGGCGGACCGCGTTCGAGGTCTAATCGAAACGATCGATAGCAGCAACGATACTGACAACACCGAGCTGTGCGACAAGCTCGACAAGCTGCTAGCAGGAGAATCGCAGGACGCAGCCGAATCAGTCGAAGAGACTGTCGTACCTGAAGTAGAAGTCGAGGCTTCGGTAAGCAAGAAGCCCGCAGCAAAAAAGCCGGCGGCAAAGAAGCCAAGGGCCAAGTCCACCAAGAAGCCAGCCGCCAAGAAAGTAGCTGCCAAAAAGCCAGCCAAGAATGCGGAAGAGAGCGCAGAAGCCAACTTAGAAGTGGCGGAAAAGGGCGTCGCCGCGGCAAAAGAGACTGCACCGAACAAGCCTGGTAAAAAGCCGGCGTCAAACAATGCAGCTCCTGCGAAAGCCCCCGCTGCACCTGACTCGACGATTCGTGTAAGCGTCAGAGTCCTTGATCAGTTAATGAACTTGGCTGGTGAACTCGTGCTAAGCCGAAATCAGCTGCTTCGCGTACTGGGCGAGCAGGCAAGCACGGGATCAAATCTTGATTCGATCACCAGTGGCTTGGACCAAGTCACGACGGAACTGCAAGAAACAATCATGCAGACCCGTATGCAACCGATCGGCAACGTGTTCAACAAGTTCCCACGTGTGATTCGTGACTTGTCTTCTTCTTTGGGAAAGAATATCGACCTGAAGATGGAAGGGAACGAAGTTGAGACGGATAAGACGATCGTCGAGGCAATCGCGGATCCTCTTACTCACTTGGTTCGCAATTCCTGCGATCACGGCATCGAAACGCCTGATGCAAGAGCGTCAGCAGGAAAGAACACGACCGGCAAAGTGCTCCTTCGAGCCTTCCACCAGGCCGGCAAAGTACTGATTGAAATTGTCGACGATGGAGCCGGGATGGACCCAGCCAAGCTTCGTCGGTTGGCCGTTGAGAAGGGAGTGGTTACCGAAGAAGTCGCCGAACACATGAATGACCACGATGCGGTCAATCTGATTTTTGCACCGGGCTTCTCGACCGCCGAAGCCGTGACAGATGTCAGCGGCCGTGGCGTTGGAATGGACGTTGTTCGAACGAATATCGAAAAGATCGGTGGTAGCGTTGAGGTTGAATCTCAACTTGGCTACGGTTCAACGATTCGGATCACCTTGCCGCTGACGTTGGCAATCGTGCCTTCGATGATCGTTTCGGTGGATGACCGGCCCTACGCCTTGCCACAAGCGAACATTGTTGAACTGGTGCAAACGGGCGGACAAGAAAAGCGAATTGAAAAAGTCAGCAACGCAGAAGTGCTTCGGCTTCGTGGGACTCTGCTACCGTTGGTTCGACTGCGAGAGACGCTTGGACTTGAGAAGCTGAGCCAGTCTGCCGCAACACACAAGGAACAGCAACTGGTGGTCGTCGAGGCGGGGCGTTCACGTTTCGCTGTCGCGGTTGACCGAGTGCTCGACAGTGAAGAGATCGTCGTCAAGCCGCTCGGACGGCATCTTTCAAGCCTTCCACTGTTGGCGGGATCGACCATTCTAGGTGATGGTCGCGTCGCGATGATCCTTGATGCAGCGGGCATCGCAAGCCAAACAAAGGTCGCATCGGAAGCGGAATCGCAACAGCCGATGGCTGAGCGTGAAGACTTTGAAGAAGTCTCCGGTGACCTGCAGAGACTCGTCCTGCTCTCCGTTAGCGACTTTGATCACTTCGCTGTCTCGATGGACATCGTCAGTAGAATCGAACGTGTACGAGTTGACTCATTGGATTCGGTCGGGAATCGAAAGGTGCTGCAGTATCGCGGCGGCACACTTCCACTGCTCGGAATCGACGAGACGATCGAAGTCACAGAAGTCGAGCAAACCGAGCACATTCATGTGGTTGTGTTCAAGGTTTACGGACATGAAGTTGGTCTGATCGCTCCGCGTTTAGATGACATTCGTGACTGTGATCTACGCATGAGCGACGACTCCTGCCAGCCTGGTGTCGCTGGCGTTTCTGTCATCGATGGACACACCACACGAATCCTTGATCTCTACGGAATGACAGAACTTGCTCGACCCGAGTGGTTTGAGAATCGTCGTGGCGAGACGGAGCAGGTGGAGAAGCGTCAACTAAGAATTTTGGTCTGTGAAGACAGCCCGTTCTTCCGCAACTTCCTGGTCAAGACACTGATTGCCGAGGGCCACAAAATCTCTGCCTATGAGCATGGTGAAGAAGGCTGGTCCGTTCTTGCGGAGCATCCCGAGGAGTTTGACATGCTTCTGACCGACGTCGAGATGCCAGAGCTGGACGGCATTGGCTTGACCAAACGCGTTCGCGCCGACGGTCGCTTTAACGATCTTCCGATTATCGCCCTAACGAGTCTTGCGGATGAAGAATCTGTGCAGCGAGGAATGGATGCAGGCGTTAACGACTACCAAGTAAAAATGAACAAGCCAGAGCTCCTTGCGAGCATTACCAAGCTAACTAGCGGAGTGACCAAGTCATGACAAAAAAGGTTGAACTTACCACCATTGAAGCCGCACCCGAAACGATCCAATTGGTGACGTTCATGGTCGGCGAGATTGTCTTGGCCATCGACATCGCGTTCGTCCAAGAGATCAATCGGCACCTTGAAGTGACTCAGGTTCCGGGCGCATCAAAGATGATTCATGGAGTCGTCAACCTTCGCGGGGACGTTGTCACCGTGCTGGATCCGCATCGCATTTTCGGGCTTGACGCAAGCAAGACGCCCGAGCACCAACGCAATCTGATTCTGAACGTTGGCGAGGAACGCATTGGCGTTCTTGTCGACAAAGTCTCAGACATTTTGACGGTTCGCCCCGGCGACTTAACCCGTCGACCATCAAATGTTGCTTCCATTGATCGGCAATTCATAGAGTCGGTCTATTTGCGTGATGACGAAATCGTTGTCGTGCTCAACGCTGATCACCTGCTTAGCGTAACTGACGATTCCTATTCGGAGAGCAAGGCCGTCGCCTAGCTCCCTTCAACAATCAAGCCTGCATAGACAGGCGCTCATAAACTACTCAAGAATTGAACCTGGGGTTAACCTGATGCGTATTCGTGGACGACTTGTAACAGCTTTCCTTGCTTGTGGGTTAATTCCCATGATTTCGATCTCCGCATTGAACTTGTGGAAATCATCCGGCGGGAGCCAAGAAATCAGCCAACGAGCCAAAGAGGATCTTGGTGACAAGATTGAGCAACAGTTGGTTGCTGCTCGCGATCTGAAGAAGGCTGAGATCGTGGACTACTTCGGCACGATCGAAGACCAAGCCGTTACTTTCAGCAATGACGTGATGATTGTCGACGCGATGCGTGACATGACCGCGGCATTCAACGAAGTTGTGAGCGAGCGAGAATTGATCGACGAAGACTTCGACGAGATGCGTTCAGAGCTCGCACGCTATTACGAAGACAGTTTTGCTGCTGAGTACCAGTCGCAGAACGAGGGTGCGGACCCGAATGCTGCGGACTTGCTCGGCCGTTTGGATAGCACAAGCGTGGCGTTGCAGCATGCCTACATTGTCGACAATTCAAATCCACTCGGTAGCAAGCACGAGCTGGATTCTGCTGAAACCGGTTCACGCTACGACGAATTGCACAAGAAATATCATCCGAGCATCCGAGGTTTCTTGGATCGCTTTGGGTACTACGACATTTTCTTGATCGACGATGAGACTGGAAACATTGTTTACAGCGTTTTCAAGGAACTCGACTATGCGACAAGCCTTGACGATGGTCCCTACGCGAAGACAAACTTTGCTCGTGCCTATCGCGAAGGCGCTCGTTTGACGTCTTCAGAAGAGGCCGTGTTGGTGGACTTCGAGTGTTACCTCCCAAGCTACGAAGCTCCGGCTAGCTTTATCGCGAGCCCAGTTTTCGACGGTGATGAACGAATCGGCGTGCTAGTTTTCCAAATGCCTGTCGATCGAATCAACGAGTTGATGGGACGAGATATAGGAACTGGCGAAACCGGCGAGACTCTGTTGGTAGGAACTGACTTCCGCCAACGATGCAACTCTTCACGTGATTCAGAGAACTACTCTCTCGTCAATGCGTTCCGAAGTGACGAAGTGAAGCTCAACACGAGCTCCGTCAAAAAGGCGCTTGCTGGAGAAGACGGCATTCAGAAAGACACCAACTACTTGGGCGAAGAGGTATTGACCGCTTACGCGCCTGTTAAGTTGCTTGGGCTGAAATGGGCTGTGATCTCGGAAGTGACGACTGCCGAGGCGTTTGCTTCTGTAGCTGAAATGGCCGTCGTTACGGGTTCTATCCAGTCAAGCATGTTCATGTTCGTGCTGTTTGCCGCCGTGCTTGCAGCAGCAGCAATCGTTTGCGTTGCATTGATCGTGACCCGTTCGCTGATCCATCCAATCGATGCGACTGTCGAGACGCTTCGCGACATCGCTGAAGGTGAAGGCGACCTCACACGTCGACTCGATGAGAATCAGGTCGGTGAGCTTGGAGATCTCGCAAGGAATTTCAACCAGTTCGCAGTGCGAATTCACGATATCGTTCGCAGTATCTCAGGCAACGCCACTACGTTGAGCAGCGCAAGCGAGCAGCTGAGTAAGTCGGCTTCCCACCTGAGTGCAGGAGCAACACAAAGCAAGACGCAATCGGCGACTGTCAGCAGTGCCGCTGAAGAGCTTAGTATCAACATGCAGAACATGGCTCACAGCACAGAGGAAATGAGTGCTGGTATCGGTACCGTTTCGCAAGCCGTTGAAGAAATGAAGACAACCATTTCCGAGATCGCATCCAATGCGGATCGATCAGCTGAAGTTGCAAGCCACGCTGCGTCGGCGGCAGAGGTCTCCAATGCAAAAGTTGGTGACATGGGTGCCGCAGCTGATGAAATCGGAAAGGTGATTGAGGTCATTCAAGACATTGCCGAGCAAACCAACTTGTTGGCTTTGAACGCAACGATTGAGGCGGCTCGTGCTGGTGAAGCTGGCAAGGGATTCGCAGTGGTCGCGACGGAAGTCAAGGAATTGGCAAAGCAGACCGCTGCCGCGACGGACGACATTCGTAACCGAATCGAAGTCATGCAGCGTAGCACTGGCCAGGCGGTTGAGTCGATCGAGCAAATCAGCGACGTGGTTGGTCAGGTCAACGAATTGAGTCGAATGATCGCTGGAGCAGTCGAGGAGCAAAGCAAGACCACGCAAGACATTGCTGGTCATGTTGGAAGCACGGCAGACCTAGCACAGACCGTTGCTCGAGGTGTTGCGGAGTCTGCTGAGGCAAGCCGCGAGATCACTGAGAATATCAGTCACGTCGATGGCGTTCTTCAAGAAACCGCTGTTGGAGCAGACCAAAGCCGTGAGTCGGGAGATGAACTCAACCGACTCGCGACGGAAATGCGAGAGCTGGTCGATCAGTTTCGCGTTGAATCGCAAGACTTGGCGACTGTTTGATCGGTGTAGACAGTACTTAGAAAGTGACGAGGTTGGTTCGCGACAACGGGCCAACCTCATTTTTTTTGCTCAGTGAAACAGTTGTTGGATTACGGCTGTACGAAAGCGAATCTCGAGATGAAGCTTCGAGCCATTGTTGTGGATGACTCTCTCATCTTTCGTAAAGTCGTTCGGGATTGTCTCGGACAGTTGCGAGGGGTAGAGGTCATCGATGTCGCTAAAGACGGCATGTCCGCACTGGACAAAATTATCAAGCAGCGCCCCGACATTGTCACACTCGACGTGGAGATGCCGGTTCTAGACGGTCTTGAAGTGCTCAAGGCTTTGCAACGCGAAAAAGTCGACAGCAAAGTCATCATGGTCAGCTCGCATACCGAGCGTGGAGCTGCAACGACAACACGTGCGCTAAGCATTGGTGCTTTCGACTTTATCCTCAAGCCAAACTTGGGAAGCATGGAGGAGAACCAGCGTGAACTGAAGGAGCAGCTCGGCCAACGAATTGACCTGCTGCGCCGACGAACGCTGCGTTCGATTGGAAAGGACGCTTCTCCAGCAAGGCCCCGAGTAGAAGCTCCTGTGGCCAAGCCGGTTCTCGCGAAGCGAAAGCCGACTAGAATCGGCCGACTGGATGCAATCTGCATTGGTATCTCAACGGGTGGCCCGAAGGCGCTGAGCGAGTTGATCTCCTCACTTCCTGCTGAGATCAACATTCCGATCCTGATCGTGCAGCACATGCCGCCGCTGTTCACCGCGACCCTTGCAAGAGGGCTTCACGAATCATCGCAGTTGAAGGTGGTCGAGGCAGAAGACGGAATGCCGTTGAAAGGCGGAGTTGTTTATATCGCCCCAGGTGGACGGCAGATGCGTGTGGGAGGTTATGCCGGTGCATGGACCACTGAGATTACCGATGACGAAGCTGTGAAAGCTTGTAAGCCAAGTGTTGACTATCTATTCAGTTCAGCGGCGCAGCAGTTTCGCAGCAAGATGCTAGCGATCGTAATGACAGGAATGGGCGATGACGGATTGGTCGGATGCCGAAAGGTAGCGGAAAGGGGAGGCGTGATCTGGTCGCAAGATCAAGCAAGTTCCACTGTCTTTGGAATGCCTCGTCAGATCGCCCAAGCGGGCTTGGCGGATGAGGTTCGATCCTTAAGAGAAATTTGCGAAGGAATCAAAGAGCATGGTTGTCAACGACACCTTGCCAGGGTTTGACCTGCTTCTCATAGCTCAACATTAGAATCACACCGAAACAACAATACACTGAGTACTTCCATGACTACCAGCAGCACCTCGAACTTCCATGGTTCGACTCCTACCGCAGTGGTGGCGACGCAAACGGCTGCGGATCGTTTGTGCCTTCGTCTTCGTCGCTGGTGTGGTGTGCACTTGGATAGCAGCAAACGATATTTGCTGGACAATCGTCTGCGGAACTTGATGATCGAGCTGGGCGTTGAGGATTATGATCAGCTCTTGGCGATGGCAGAGAAAGCTGGAGGAACGCCTATCCGAGACAGAATTGTCGATGCGTTGACGACCCACGAAACGCTGTTCTTTCGCGATCATTCACCTTTCCAAGCACTTGAAACGGTCGTGGTTCCAGAGATTCGTGAATCTACAAAGTTCGGAAAGCCAAGGCTGCGCGTCTGGTCTGCGGCCTGCAGCACGGGGCAAGAACCGTACAGCATCGCGATCAAACTTGCGGAGTGCCTTCCAGACATAAACAACTGGAATATCTCGATCTTGGGAACGGATGTGTCGAGTGGAACCGTTGCTCGCGCATCCGCGGCTACTTACCAAGAGCATGAGATCCAGCGTGGCACTAGCAAACGCCAACGTGATGCGTTCTTTCGACCCAGCGGCGATAATTGGCAGCTCGTCGATAGCATTCGCAGCATGGTCACGATCCGCGTCACAGACTTGAGTGCCCAAACGCTGCCGACAGGGCCATTTGACTTGATCTTCTGTCGAAACGTTCTGATCTACTTTCAGCCAGAAGACGCAAATCGCATTCTCCGAAACGTTGCGAAGCGGCTGACCCCGAACGGACGTCTGATCGTCGGGTCAGGGGAAGTCTTGCGCGACATCGAAGACTTCTTGGTCACAGATTCGGTTGGACAAGCGACCTGCTACCGCCTGAAGGAGTGAGCGGTTACGCGGTTCGATTGAGATCCAGATTGCCGCGAATGCGTTGAGCAAATTGCAGCAAGTGCTCGATCGAATCCCCGGCGAAATCGAATTTTAGTCGTCGTCGCACCGAAGGGGTTAGAGCTTGCCCTCCAATGGCCAGGTACTGATTCGGGCCAAGTGCCTCGTGAAGTTCACGATTGTCCTTTACGACCTGGTCAAGATCTGACACTTCCGTATAGCAGACCCAAATCAACGTCGATTCCTTTTCTCTGGCGGCAGCGATGAGGCTCTGGGTCGGGATGGTGCCGCCCAGCGTTTGCGCATTCCACCCAACGCTTTGCAAGGCAATGTCAATCATCAACGACGCAACAGAGTGTTGGTCGCTGCCGGAAGCGCAGCCAATTGCGACAAGCCGATTTCGTTCACGGTTGTCGGAAGCTGATGACTGTTGGCAAATGTTGGAACGCAGCTTTAGCAATAGTTCTTGCATGTTGATCGTGCAAAGGTGCTCTTGGTACACATCGATCAGCTTGTCGCGCCACTGTTGTCCAACGACCCACATCGCCGGTGCGAGGTAGTTGTCAAATAGATCCGCGAGAGAAACGCCCTCTTGGAGCGACTTGTCGATTCGTCCTAAGAGTGGCATGTGATCGCTATTCAGCATGTCTTTCGCGATTTCTGACGGCGAGACATTTGTTAGGCCGATTTCGAGTGTGATCGCGCTATCGAGCCGGTTTTGCTTGACCCAGCGTTCGACTTCATCACTGCCGATCCTCCGATGTCCGCCTGCGGTTCGGACAGACGTTAGCAAACGCTCATCACACATTCGTTTCAGGGTCGTATTGCTGACCCCGATTCGCCGAGCTGCTTGAGAACAGGTCAATAGTTCAGGCATTCCATATGTCGCCGACACGAGTGTTGTTGAAGTCGTTGAAGCAGGCGCGTGATTCGCGGTCACGGGCGTCATGGTCGGGCGGCCTCAAAATCATCGATAAGCCACGGAATAATCGCTAATCGCCGCAAATTCTAGCTTGCTTTCCACTTTGTTTCCCTGAAATCAGAGGCGCCAAAACGACCGATCCGACTTTCCTGGTCGTCAAGATTCCCGATTCACCGGAATGAGTCAAGGTGAATTTGCCCTGGTTTGTTATCTGTGAGCCGTGTTTCGGATCTACCGGCAGGCGATTTGGTCGATTTGGATTCTTTCGTGTCCAAATCTCGCGCCGCCGATTCCTTGATTTGACAGCTTATGGGGCGCATGGCATATCACTTTAGCCAGCGAACCAAACAACAACTTCAGCCGTTTTTCCATCCAGTCAGAGGGGCTCCAAATGATTTTTAAGAACAATAAGAAGGTTCAAAATGATGAACTTCAGTCGACTGGAACAGATCGCTCGGCAGAAGACATGGCGCGACTGGACCATCAGCGAATCATGGATTCCTTGGATCGTTCGCAAGCCGTCATTGAGTTTGAACCCAATGGAACAATCTTAAGAGCCAACGACAACTTCTTGGCAACGGTTGGATACACGAGCGAAGAGATCGTCGGCGAGCATCATCGCATCTTTGTGGATCCGGCCTACGTGAGTTCGGAAGGGTACCGGGCTTTTTGGCGGAAACTTAGCGCTGGAGAGTTTGAAAGCGCTGAATTTCAGCGTTTCGGAAAGGGTGGAAAAGAGGTCTGGATTCAAGCCACTTACAATCCCGTCTTCGATGAAGACGGAAACGTGATCAAGGTCATCAAGTTTGCGACCGATATCACTCGTCAAAAACTGTCGCAAGTTGAAATTCAGAATCGTTCACAAGCGGTGATCGAGTTCGCGCCCGATGGAACCATCCTCACTGCGAATGAGTTATTCACGAATACTGTTGGCTACTCGCTGGCCGAGATCAAGGGACAGCATCATCGCATCTTCATGCTAAAAGAAGACGCTGCCAGCCCTGAGTATTCTGTGTTCTGGGAGCGCTTGGCACGTGGCGAGTTTCGCCAAGGTGAGTTTCATCGTGTCGCAAAAGACGGGCGAGAACTGTGGCTTCAAGGAGCTTACAACCCTGTCTTTGACAAGAATGGAAACGTTGTCAAGGTTGTGAAGGGTGTAAGCGACATCACCGATCAGATCGCATCGAAACGTCATGCAGGAGAAGTCGGAAACTCGATCGCTTCTTGTGTGACTGAAATGTCCGGTGCGATTGAAGAGATCTCAGAACGACTGACACGCACCGCGAGCTTGGCAAAAGACGCCGAGTCTTTCGCAGGAGTGGCCAGCCATAAGGTTGACGACCTCAATCAGAGCAGTGCGAGTATCAGCAAAGTGGTGGATTTGATCCAGGACTTGGCGGATCAAACGAATCTGTTGGCTCTCAATGCAACGATCGAAGCAGCACGGGCAGGCGACGCCGGGCGTGGGTTCTCGGTCGTGGCCAGCGAAGTCAAAGCACTTGCCAATCAGACCGGACGAGCGACCAGCGACATTCGCGACAGCGTCGAAGAGATCCAGAGGAACATCGACGAGGTTGTTCGCTCCATCGAGCAGATCTCCAGCGGAGTCACGGAAGTCAGTACGAATACTGATAGCGTCGCCGCATCGGTGGAAGAGCAGACGATTGTGATGTCTGGGCTCAGTTCAACTGCAGATGAGCTACTTTCTCTGCAATGAGTGACCAACGCAGAAAATGGTACCGTCAGATGAATGATAGGCTTCCCGTCCACGAGCCTTGATTCTTGTAAGCCCTCGCAGTGATTTGATTGTTGTCACTGCGAGGGCTTTCTCATTGCGAGGTTTGGGCGGATAGGGTTTCGGATGCGTTTGGCGGCATTTGCAAGTTGGAATGCCAGGAACGTCCATTCGGCGTTATAACCGGTTCGATCTCGAAAAAATATGGCATCTACGCGATCGTTTCGGACTCCTCGATAGGATTCTCGACACAGGCTTGAGATGACGGACGGGTGCAGTCAAATCCACCCTGGGGCATTGGTAACCGTCAACCAATCCATTTTACGGATTTCGTTCGCCTCTCCTAACGGACCACTTTTGACGGGTCCTACAGCTATTGGAGCAAAACAATGATTCGTGTTCTTGTCGTCGACGACAGCAAGTTCATGGCGCGCGGCATTCAATCGATCCTATCGGAGATGGGATTTGATGTGGTTGGCCTCGCACATGACGGCAACGAAGGTTGGCAGAAGTTCGAGGAGACTCGTCCAGACGTCACGCTTCTGGACGTAACGATGCCAAACATGGACGGCCTTGAGTGTCTGCAGAAGATTCGAGAGATCGACGCCGATGCTCGAGTTGTCATGCTGTCAGCGATCAAGGATCCGGAAACCGTGGATCGTTGTCTTCAAAGCGGCGCCTCAAGCTTTCTTCAGAAGCCAATCAAACGAACGTCTCCCAAAGACCTCACCCGTCTGTGTGATACACTCGACGCGGCAGTCGGAGCAGCAAGCTAGTTCCATGAGTAACATCATCGAGTACACCAATACGTTCGCGGACGTAACGGTTCAGACGCTGGTTGACATGTTCGGCATCGAAACCTCCGGTCGCAAAGACATTGAAGAAGTAACGTCGGTGCAAACCGAGCGTTCGTTCATCGTCTCGCTCTACTATACGGGATCTGTATACGGTGAGTACTTGCTTGCTCTGGATGAGGCGACGGCGGCAAAGATCATCGGGTGGGAAGGCAGCATTACCGATGAGAATCGTGAAGAAGTTCGGGAAGAGATCTGCGATGCCCTTTCAGAGACACTCAATACGATCGTGGGTGAATCGATCGTGCACTTGCAGGAGTCTTATCCGAAGCTGACGCTCACGGCCCCTCGAATCTTCTTCGGTGAGGTTCGCTATCCACAGTTCAAAACCGGGCGTACTGTCCTCAACACCGAAGTCGGTCAGATTGAGTGCCACTTTTGCCTCGACTTGATGCGACTCGACCTTGCGACGTCGTACGACGAGGCGATGCAGAACATGGTTGAGATCAATGATCAGCTGAAAAAGGCGAATCAGAATCTTGCCGAACAACAGGCTCAGCTAGTTCATTCCGAGAAGATGGCATCTGTAGGGGTGCTCGCATCCGGCGTCGCTCACGAGATCAACAATCCGTTGTTCTTTGTGGACACGAATATCACCACGTTGACTGACTACATCCAGGTGATTGAATCGACCTTTGGTCTCTACGAGAATCTTGCTTCTTCTCTGCAGGGAACCACTGGCGAGTGGATGAAAGATCTGGATTCGATTCGATCGGAGAACGAGGTTCAGGACATCGAGTTCGTGATGGAAGACACAAAAGAGTTGATGGCCGAGACTCGCGAAGGGATTTCAAGGATCAAGGAAATCGTGACGAGCCTGAAGGACTTTTCGCAAGCAGAGAAAGTGGGACGCATTGAGTCCAGCATCAACGACATCGCCCAGAATACTTTCGACCTATTCAAAAGCGACTTGCCAGAAAACTGCGAACTCGTCAAGAACTTTGGCGAACTGCCGAAAGTCGTCTGCAATCCGGCTGAAATTGGCCAGGTGCTTGCTGGAGTCTTCCTGAACGCCTCACAGGCCCTCTCCGATGGTGGTCAGGTCACCTTCGAGAGTATCGCGACCGACTCGGACATTGTGGTTACATTCGAGGACACCGGGTGTGGGATCCCTGAAAAGCACATCGACCGAATCTTCGAACCGTTCTATTCCACCAAGCCCGAAGGGGAAGGACGTGGATTGGGATTGTCGATAGCTTATGGGATCATCCAAAAGCATCAGGGGTCAATTTCGATCTCAAGCGACGAGGGCCAAGGCACGAAAGTCGTGATCTCGATCCCGCTCGTAGCCCAGCTCGCAGAAACCGAATAACGACAACCAATAATCCTGGACTACTTGATCACACTCTTGGTTTTCAAGAGTTCGATCACGGCATCAGCACAGGCTTCAACGCTTGTTTCGCTGGCGTCGATCGCCAAGTCAGGACTGGCTGGTGGCTCGTAGGTAGCCGTCACACCTGGGAAGTTTGGAAGTTCCCCAGCATCTGCTTTGGCATACTGCCCTTTTGTGTCACGTTCGCGGCAGACTTCGATGGGAGTCGACACGTGGACCACAAAGAACTGTCCGGCGCCAATCAGCTTGCCAACTTTTTGACGTACTTCCTCGGAAGGTGAGACGAAGGAGGCGATGCAGATGATGCCCGCATCGTTCAGAGTGTGAGCTAGGTGCGCACTGCGTCGCAAGTTCTCGCTGCGATCGTCAGCTGTGAAGCCAAGGTCTCGGCTCAGGCCGCGCCGGACAGCTTCGCCGTCAATCATCGCGACTGCTCGCCCTTGGTCGAACAATTTGCGTTCGATGGCATGTCCAATCGCGGTCTTGCCGCTTCCGGTCAAACCCGTCAGCAGGACCGTTGCTGGTTGCTGTCCAAACCTCGCGGATCGCTCCTCTGCAGAAACCGCAGAAAGATCGACGGCGTCGCCATCGCCAGCAATCTCGTCATCCCATACGGAACGCGTTTCGCCGTCACCGGTTTTGTCCAGGATCATCCCTGCTGCGACTGTCGCGTTGGTGATGCGATCGACAACGATGAACGCACCTGTGCTGCGATTTCTGCGATAGGCATCGAAGTGCAGAGGAGCGCTCAGTGAGATACTGACACGGCCAATCTCGTTCAGCTCCAGCTGGGGAGCTGGGCTGCGGTGCAGGGTGTTTACATCCACGCGGTACTTCAGTGTGTCGATCGTGCCGGGCAATGTTTGTGTTGTCTGTTTGAACAAGTAGGTCTTGCCTGGCACCATCGATTCACCTTCCATCCAAACCAGCATCGCTTCGATGTGGTCGCGGCTACGCGGCACGTTGCCTGGTTTGATGATGGTGTCACCGCGACTGGCATCGATTTCGTCTTCCAGTGTCAACGTGATGGACAGCGGTGCGAACGCCTCTTCGATGTTTCCATCGAAGGTAACGATCTCTTTGACTTTTGATTTCTGCTTGCTGGGCAGCACCATGATCTCTTCGCCTTGGCGAATGATTCCCGATGCGATTGTGCCACAGAACCCGCGGAAATCCAGGTTGGGGCGATTGACGTACTGAACAGGCATCCGGAAGTCCTGCAAGTTCCGGTCGCTGCCGATATAGACCGACTCCAGAAAGCTCATCATCGTGCTGCCGGTATACCACGGCGATTTCTCGCTGCGTTCGACTACGTTATCGCCGTCGAGGGCGCTCATCGGAATGAAGTGCAGGTCAGGTAGGTCCAGTCGGGCCGCGAAGGAGCGATAGTCGTCGCAGATTTCGTCGTAACGCTCTTCGCTGAAGTCCACCAAGTCCATCTTGTTGACCGCGACAACGACGTGTCGAATGCCGAGCAATGAAACGATGAAACTGTGACGCTTGGTCTGCGTCAGCACTCCGTGCCGAGCGTCGATCAGAATGATGGCCAGGTCCGCCGTGCTGGCACCGGTGGCCATGTTACGCGTGTACTGCTCGTGACCGGGCGTATCAGCAATGATGAACTTGCGTTTCGCAGTACTGAAGTATCGGTAGGCGACATCGATCGTGATGCCTTGCTCACGTTCTTCTTTTAGTCCGTCGGTTGCGAGAGCCGGGTCGAACTTTCCGCCCGCCGATCCCTGTGTGACCGAGTCATTCTCGATCTTGGACAACTCGTCCTCATACAGCATTTTGGAATCGAACAGCAGTCGGCCGATCAACGTGCTCTTGCCATCGTCCACACTACCGCAGGTAATGAAACGCAACAGCTGTTTGTGCTCGTGTTGCTTGAGGTACGCGTCGATGTCGGTCGCGATGAGGTCAGATTTATGTGACATGGAAGAAGACGTCGGGTATCAGGATTCAGGCACTTAGAAAAAACGGGAACGGCAGAAGAGCGGTTAAAAGTAACCTTCCTCTTTCTTCTTCTGCATTCCAGCTCCGCCGTGATCTTGGTCGATCACGCGTCCTTGTCACTCGCTCGTTTTTGTCAGCAGCATTTCTTGAATGATTTCCGGCAACGTCGTGGCTTCGGACTCAACCGCCCCCGTCAGCGGGTAGCAGCCAAGCGTTCGGAAGCGAACCATCTTTTTCTGCTTTGTCTCGCCTTCCATCAACGGCATGCGATCGTCGTCCAGCATTAGCAGCACACCGTCGCGCTCGACGACATCACGCATGGCGGAGTAGTACAGCGGTACGATTGGGATTTGTTCTAAATGGATGTACTGCCAAACGTCCAACTCTGTCCAGTTGCTCATTGGGAAGACGCGGATCGATTCTTTCTTGTCGACGCGAGAGTTGTAGATATTCCAAAGTTCCGGTCGTTGGTTCTTTGGATCCCAGCGATGATTCTTGTCACGGAAGCTAAACACACGCTCCTTGGCGCGGCTCTTCTCCTCGTCTCGGCGAGCTCCGCCGAAGGCCGCATCGAACTCGTACTTGTTCAACGCCTGCTTAAGAGAATCCGTCTTCATCAGTTCGGTGTGACGATCACTGTTCTCGTAAGGTTTGATGTCGTGCTTCAAACCTTCTTCGTTGATGTGCACGAGCAAGTCCAAGCCTAGCTCTTTCCGCGCGTACTCTTCGCGAAACTGAATCATCTCGCGAAACTTCCACGTTGTGTCGACGTGCAGAAGCGGGAACGGCGGCTTGGCTGGATAGAAAGCTTTTCGTGCCAAATGAACCAGGACAGCAGAGTCTTTACCGACGCTGTACAGCATCACCGGCTTGGTGAATTCCGACACAACTTCTCGGATGATGTGGATGCTCTCGGCTTCCAACTGCTTCAGGTGAGTAAGGCTATAGTCCGACATTGGGTCAACGTTGGAGAATTGAAATGGATTGGGGGGGATTGGACTCTAGTTGCCAGTCCCGAACGCTAGAACGCGTTTATCGGCTGGAAGTATAGAGTTCTGGCAGAAACTGACCAGATGAATCAGGTCTGGGATCAGCGCAGCAGGCAGAAATTCATGTGAAATATTGCCAAATCCGAAGTCTGCGACGTTCCGGCGAGAAACGGACGCTGCGAAACACCGAGAGCTCAGGAGCCGCGTTTGTGCGAAATCTGGATGATCGCACCTTCGGATTCATCTGCATCACCAAGCGGATACGAGGCCACTTTCCGCAGCTCGAGGTTCGACAAGAGCCCAAAGTGCCGTGCCTCCCCGCGTTCTTCCAGCCACTTTGGACCTTTGATCAGCAGAAGTCGGTCGACGCTGGCCCAGTGCGGTTCCATCCAGCGACAGAACTTGGCAATGCTGCCCACGGCTCGAGCAACGATGGTGGAGAATCGAAAGTCATCTAGCAGGTCTTCGCCGCGAGCCCCGTAAACGGGCACGGGCAAATCGAGTTCTTCCACCAACTCGCCTAGCACTTTCGCTCGTTTGGCGACCGATTCCGCCATGGCGACGTCGATATCACTTCGCAGGATTGCCAATGGGATCCCAGGCACTCCGTTTCCGCTGCCAAGGTCCAAGACTTCCTCGCCTTCCTTCAATAGGGGGGCCAGCTCCAAACAATCTCGTAAGTCACGGCCCACAAACAGATCCCAGGTCGTATGCCGGGTTAGGTTCAGTTGCTCGTTCAGCTTCCACAGCGCCAGCGCGTATTGCTCGAGACGCATTGCAATGGGCTCTTCGATTTCCATCGAGTGATCAGCGAGTGCTTTGGCGAATTCGGGATCGATGGGCATGGTTTTCCGATGGATTGGCAGATTGTAGAGACTCAATGATGATGGAGTGGACGCGGATTGCAAAGTAGTCGTTCACCCCAGCCTGGCCCGGTTCTCTCGAATGATTGTATCGTTTTTCGTCTACGGAACGCTGAAACGCGGGGAATGCCGTGCCCAGATGTGGCCCGTCGAACCGCTGTCGGTGGTGCCCGCCTTCGCGAGGGGGACGCTTTTCGACCGCGATGACTATCCGGCAATGCTACGGGGAAGCGATCGCGTTCATGGTGAATGCTGGCAGTTCGATTCAGGCGATGCTCCAGCAGTCGTGGCGGCTCTTGATCGAATCGAAGGCGCCAACCAGCCAGGTATCCCCGACCTGTACCAGCGAGTCACTGTCGAAGTTCTGGGACTCGAGGCCGATCTTTCCGTGCAGGCTTACACCTATCACTATGCGTCTGATCCATTGTTGGACGGCTTCCGACGCATGACGCCAAACGAAGGCGGGTTCGTCAGTTGGCCAGCGGGCTAACCCAACGACTACTTCGCGCTCAACTGCTTCAGCAGTTTCAAGGGTACGCCGATTCCCACTTCGTGCACCTCTCCCGTGAATTCCGTCGAACTGGCATTTTGAAAGCCAATCTTCTGAGCCACAAATGTGATGGTGTGATTGGCGCGGAAGGTGTTCGCACACGGTTCGCCTGTATCGCAATCCAAGCCACTGGGCACGTCTATCGCGACTCGCAAGTTCGCGTTGCATTCGTTTGCGAAAGACACCGCAGCGGCAAAGGGCTCTCGCAGTTCTCCGCGTGCGCCGGTTCCCAACAGGCAATCGACGATCGTGCTCGCCTGCTCCAGGCCGGCTTCGATTGAGTCTGTCTCGAGCGTGCGAATTTCGATCTCGGCCAGATGTGCGATCTCGGCATTGATCTTGGCATCCCCTTTCAAGGACTCGAGAGCAACGAGCGAAAGCAGTCGAACCGGACGCCCAAGTAACTCCAAATGGCGCGCGATCACGTACCCATCGCCACCGTTATTGCCGCCTCCGCACAGAATCGCAATCAATCCATCCGGCGCGAGCCGGTGAATGATCTCGGCAGCCCCCCGGCCAGCATTCTCCATCAAAACAACGCCGGCGATGCCAAACTGTTCGATTGCGATTTGGTCGACTTCGCGAACTTGATCGCGGCTCAATGCGGGCAGTTCCATGTTTCCAATTCCTCTCGGCGATGCGATACTGATGGTGTGTGAAAACGGAAACTCTGTCCTGCAAGGTGTGAATCATGCCGCTTTATGAATACGAATGCAAATCCTGTGACGATGTGGTCGAACTCTTGATTCGCTCACCTACCGAGAAAGCGGAGTGTCCGGCGTGCGGCAATGACAAGATCGAACGCGTCTTCAGCGTTCCGGCGTCTCCTGCGATCAAGGGTGGCGGAAGTCTGCCTGTGGCAGGAAGCGGCGAAAGCTGCGGCGCCCCGCGATGTTGCGGTGGTGGCTGCGATATGTAGAACAGCTAGGGCGATTGGCATTCCCGTCAAAATTGCGCATTTGGTTTGGTTGATGGGCTTGCTGCGGTTTTGGCCTGACCTCCGGTCACTGCCCGCGGCTGTTTGGGATTCGATGGGCAAGCTTCCCAAACAGAGACTAGATCATTGTGGTTGGAAGTTCGAATTCACGGTCCACTTTGATCGGAGTACCGGTTGTTGCATCGGGCGTGTCACTGATGTGGGTTGATTCATCAACTGCCGCCATTGGATGATGGACAGGGCGCGAGTTGTACTCGCTGCCAATCGACCGTTGTCGTCCACACTCCGAGCGGCCAAAGTGCAAGCCGCACTGCCGCCGCAGCCATTGGCGCTTTGTTGCTGTTCTGGCCAGCGATCTTGCTGCCGATCTTGCAAATCGAAGCAGCAGATCAGCGACGTATTGTCGCAATTCCTCTCGCGAAGGACCAAGTTGCGAACGT
>JBGCGI010000013.1:0-3558 GCA_045110715.1 Rubripirellula sp. | reverse complement strand
CGTTGGCAAACTCGCTGGATCAACGTCAAGATGACCGAAGCCGCACCGAGCTACGACGCCAAGGAATTGCTTAACAAGAGGGCCGAGTGTGCTTGGCACTGTGGCGACCCAGGCGTGCAGTACGACACGACGATCAACCGTTGGCACACTTGCCCGAACAGTGGCGACATCAACGCGTCGAATCCGTGCAGTGAGTACATGTTCTTGGACAATACCGCTTGCAACTTGGCTTCGATCAACCTGATGAAGTACGTTCGCGAAGACGGTTCATTCGCGGTCGATGATTTCCGAGCCACTGCTCGATTGTACTTCATTGCTCAGGAGATTCTGGTCGATCACGCCAGCTATCCTACCGAGCCAATCGCTCGCAACAGCCACGCGTTCCGTCCGCTTGGGTTGGGGTACTCCAACCTCGGCAGTGTGATGATGACCGAGGGCATGCCTTACGACTCGGCAGCTGCTCGCGGTTTGTGCGGATCACTGACTTCACTGTTGCACGGCGAAGCCAATCGCACGAGTGCTGAGTTGGCCAGCGTCGTGGGTGCATTTGACACCTACTCCGAGAACGAGAAGCCGATGTTGAACGTGATGCAAATGCATCGCGACGCCTGCGACGAAATCGATGACAACGGTCCAGCCGAATTGAAAGAGGCGGCCAAGCAGTTGTGGGATGACGTTCTGCAGATCGGTGAGAAGTACGGTTTCCGGAACGCACAGGCGACCGTGTTGGCACCGACCGGCACGATCAGCTTCATGATGGATTGTGACACCACCGGCATTGAGCCAGACATCGCTCTGGTGAAGTACAAGCAGTTGGCCGGTGGCGGCATGCTGAAGATCGTCAATCAGACGGTGAACTTGGGACTGGAGAAATTGGGCTACGATGAAGCCCAGATCGAAGGCATCCTGAAGTACGTCAATGAGAACGATACGATTGAGGGGGCGCCGGACTTGGAAGTCGAGCACCTGCCAGTGTTCGACTGTGCGTTCCAGCCAGCCAATGGTGTTCGCAGCATTCCTTGGCAAGCTCACGTCACCATGATGGCGGCCGCTCAGCCATTCCTCTCGGGTGCGATCAGTAAAACGGTCAACATGCCCAATGATACGACGCCGGAAGATATCGCCAGCGCCTATTTCTGGGGTTGGGAGCTCGGGCTGAAAGCGATCGCGATTTATCGTGATGGCAGCAAGCAATCGCAGCCACTCAATACCAGCTCCGAAGGTGGCGAAGAAGAGGCAACCGCACAGAAGGTTGTCACTGAGACGGTCGAGAAGATCGTTTACAAGCCGCGGCGTGAGCGGTTGCCCGATACCCGTCAGAGCGTCACTCACAAGTTCACCATTGCTGGCCATGAAGGCTATCTGTGTGTTGGTCTCTATCCGGACGGACGTCCAGGTGAGATTTTCATCACGATGGCGAAGGAAGGGTCGACGATCGGTGGAATCATGGACAGCTTTGGAACGGCACTGTCGATTGCATTGCAGTACGGCGTTCCATTGGAAGTGTTGGTCAACAAGTTCAGCCACACGCGTTTCGAGCCCATGGGACACACGTCCAACAAAGACATTCGAATCGCCAAGAGCGTCGTCGATTACATCGCTCGCTGGTTGGGTTTGACCTTCATGAGCGGTCGAGACCATCAAATGCCGAAGGTTGGTGACAAAACCAACAGCGGCAATGGGGCCGAGACTCCACGAACGGGCAGTCCGGTCATGGAGGGCTTGAAGGCCGATGCTGGAGCTGCTGTGGCGCTTGCCGAACGAGCCACCATGCTCGCCAGTATCTCCAACGGAAACGGCAAGTCCAACGGAAGCGGTGCCAGTGCCGAAGCCAAAGCGGATTCCGGTGCCGGCCAAGGTGACCAATTCGCACGCTTCCAGATTGACGCACCAAGCTGCGACAACTGTGGCAGTATCACGGTTCGCAACGGCAACTGTTACCTCTGCCATAACTGCGGCAACAGCATGGGCTGCAGCTAAGTATTGACGTACCCGTTTGAAAAACATCGACCTCGAGTGGCGTTTGTTGCTCGAGGTTTTTTCGTGCGCGGTGGGAGTCCCGCGTTTAGTGACAGTCGCCTGGGTAGGTTTTGCCACAGAGGACACCGAGAGCACAGAGTATTGGCGCGGCCTCTTCTCTGCGTGCTCGGTGATCTCAGTGGCTTGCCCGACAGAGAATGTCGATCCTGGTCGCTTCCGCTGGCAGTCGCTTGAGTAGGTTTTGCCTGGCCATCACTCTCGCTCGGGGCTGTGGGCGGCTGCCCCCTCTTCCGGATTTAGCCCGGTCCTGTGAGGCAGGGATAGAGCGGGCAGTTGGTCTCGTCTCAGGTAGGCAATGGCTTGCCTGAGTTCCTGCCAAGGCAAGGTCGAAAAACGCAAGCGCGGAGGGTGAGTGACCTTGTGTCAGTTGCCGATCGGATTTGGGATTCCGGCCGCGCACCCCGAGCTTCTGTATCTCCAAAATTCGCCTTGTAAGCTTGCAGGAGCGGCGGTTGTCGGATCGTCAACTGGCAAAGTTGTTGCTAGCCCAAATGGGTTTCCGATGAGACCGGAGTGGTGGTCTTCTTGCGAGGTCCTTGGGGGCCAGGTCTACGGCCTCTTCGACGCCCTTGCTGAATCGGGATGAAGCGACCTTCGATCCTTTGCAATAGCTTGCTGATGCAAAGCTTATTGATGCTTAGGTTCATTTCCTCGGCTTCGATGCGCAGTGCATCGTGGAGGCTCTTGGGAAGGCGGATGGTGATCATCCGCTCTGGCTCGGTTGCGTCTCCCTTGGAAGAGTCTTGGCTTCGCATCGCGGCGACCATTTCTTGCAGTTCGGCGAACTCGCTGCTGTCCTCGAAGGTTCGCATCTCGCTGGTCTCTGGGAACAGGCGTCGAACCACGCCCTCGCTGCCCAGCATCTCGCGATAGAAGACGACCCAACTACCAGTCTTAGCGAAGGCTTCGGTGGCCAGTCGCAGGACTTCCTTGCCACGCTGATCAATCGGTAGGTCAACATTTGGGGGGGATAGTGGGAGGCGTGATGGGCTGGCGGCCACCTGTGCCGGTTCGGGGTCGTTGGCGTAACGAAGGGCTGGGTTGTTTTCTTGTTGATCCATCGCGAGACGATCCTTTCTGTGTTGAGAGCACGCGTGGTGGAGATTTGTCGCCATCCTCACAACCGGTCAAATCGGAAAACACAACATTTGCTTTCAAAAGGACTTACGTCGATTGCCTAGATCCTGAGCAGAGACGCTCGCGAGGGGTGCATGGATCGCGTGCACGCTTTTTGTGCAATCGGGTGTGTGCAGTACCCATGTGTCCAGCTCGCGGGCCGTTTTGGGATTTGCTTGCAAAAAGAAGGTTTCCGGCGGTGAATCACGGTGTTTTTGCCGGTTTCACTTTATTTTGACGGAGCAAGCAGAAAAATTTGCTTTCAAGTCAGCGAATTCGGGCTTCGGGGGGCCGGGCTTGCGGCTCGCCGCCGGGCTGCGTGATCGCCAGGGCACCTCGGTGTCCTGGGCGGTCACCGTTAGGGGGGATGAAGGATCGGTTGCTTTTGTCGCGGGTTTACGC
>JBGCGI010000012.1:0-12163 GCA_045110715.1 Rubripirellula sp. | reverse complement strand
CTTTCGATGATCAAGCCGCCCTATCGGAATGGTGTCGAGGGCACTCGCGTCGCGTTGTTCCGCAATGGCAGTCTCGTAGCGTCAACGACTTGCGATCCGTTCGGCCGGTGGGAGATCGATCAGCTGAAGCCAGGAACATATGGCTTGGTAGCTGCCGGCGCAGAAGGTTACGCTGCGCTGGCGTTCGAGCTTGTTCCCGGCAACGCGATCGTGCGTTCAGGGTCTGAGCGGACGCGTCTTGTCTCACTTCAGGGTGAGCTGATGGATGCTGTAGAAGACTTGGAGTTTGACGAAATGGCTTTGCGATCCGAAATTCCGGCGATGCCTGTCGTTCTGGTGCCGCCTCCGTACTGCCCAGAAGTTGTCCAATCGATGGTGAAAGCTTATCCGTCTTTGCGACCTCAGGCCGTGGCGGCGTATTCAGGCGGTCCATTGGCAACGCCTGTTGGTGGTGGCGGGGTGCTGCCAAGTGGATCATCGGCTTCGTTTGGGGGCGGTTTCAGTGGGGGCAGTGAATCAGTTGGAGGCTTCGGTGGAATTGGTGGTTTGGGAACGCTCGGAGTGGTTGGTGCCGCCATCGCTGCCTCGGACAGTAACAACAACAGTGCCCCCTTTCAGATCGTCAATCCGACGCCAGCCTCTGCTTCGGTGCCGTGATCGATTGAAGTACAGCTTCGACGACGTCAACTGAAAGCGAATTGCCTAACAGTTGGTAGCGAACACGCCGATCGATTTCCGTTGGCCACAGGAACTTGTCGCCGAACCCCATCAGTCTGCCGATCTCGCGCGGTGAGAACCAACGAACTTGGTCTCGTTCCGAACAATGCAAGTACGAGCCGGCTTGGACTGGGCTCTTTCCGTATGCCGACGTGAAACAAGCGGTTGTCGCATTTCTCGTCGCCGGATCGACAAGATCCATCGCCTTGGCGTATCGGTTTCTGTGATCATCGCTGACGAGCAAATTTGTGTCATTCCAGTCGCCTTCATTCACGAAGCTCGCCAGCGGTTTTGGGTTGCGGTTGAAATGAATCACATCCACCTCGACGACTCGACTGGCCCGCAAATAGAAACGTCGACGCCTCATTGGTACGCCGAATTGCGTTGGGCAAAGCACATCGCTGCGAACGGAGTAGCCTTTTGATTGGAGTACTTCGAGCAGTCGCCGATGATGAACGGATCCCCCGAATTGTGGAACATTTTCGAGAGCGATGGTGGGTGGCGTGAGCCGCTCGATTTGCACGATCAGATTGGCGAGCGCGGCACTTCGCGGATCGTGGTCTGCCAATCCCTCGCCGCGAGCGGTGTAAGGCTGGCATGGTGGTGACAGCCACCAAAGATCCGCGGTGGCAATCTCTCGGATCGACTCAAGTGTCTTGCAAGTCGGCGTCACCTGATGATTGAGCTGGTAGATCTCATGCACTCGCCGATCAATGTCGATCGCTTGAGTGACCGAGAACGACTCGCCAGCTATCTGCGAAAGGTTGGCAGCGGCCTGTGCGACACCTCCGATTCCGCAGAATAGGTCAACGATGCACCGATCGCCGGTGACTTCGCTTGAAGTGTTCGGCGCCGTGTTTTCTTCTGGCGGCTTCAACGCAGCGCAATCAGTAGATCTTTGATTTGCTCGTGCACATCGCTGGTCGCTCGCACCACCAATACTCGCCTCATGGCAAAGTACCGAATTGTTCCAGGGCCACCGAGCGCATCCCAGAAATCAGGCGAGATGATTCGTTGAATCAATTCAACCAACTGCCATCCGTTGTCGGCTGCCCCGCCTCCGTTGCCTCCTGGAGGCTGCAAGAGTTGTGCAACAGTGGATTCTGATGCGAGTGCGGAAGCGACGGCCGCGTCGATCTCCGCATAGAGTTTCTCAGGCCGCTGAACTTTTTCTCGCCGCAATCGAGCTTTTCGCTCGCGAGCGATACTCTGCAATCGGTGGCGGATTTTTGCTGCGTCGCCTTGGAGCATTTCACTGGTCGGATACCGTTCATCGCTGCGCATCACGACGAACATGTCGCACAAGGCAGCGATCGCAGACTCTTTGGCTACCCCATCCGGTGCAACGGCCTCGTTTCGCAATAGTTGCCGAGTTTCTGTTCTTAACCGCGTTAGCGGTGCATCAGCGGATGCATGGGGAATGAAAGCTGCACCCTGAATGACGACGGTTGCAAATGTAGCGCAGAGAAAACGCCATCTTGTTAGACTGAAGGCCCTTGTAGCCGATTGTTGAAGGTAGCCATTCATGAGTTCGTTCCGCCTTTGCGTTCCTTTGCGATACGTTCAAATCGTCGCATTCAGTTTATCGCTGACACCAGCGGTTTTGACAGCTCAAGATGCTGGTTCCACGAAAAAATTTAGTGCTGCCGTCGTCGAAAAGGCGGAGAAAGTCTTGGCCGAGGTCCAACTGCGGCAAAGTGGGAAATCGATTCAGTCAACTGGAACATCCGAGTTGTCGCGGGCGATTAGCGGGCTCAGCAAGACCAAGCGTGAGCTGCGGTTGGTTCATCAAGACTGGAAGCAAGTTGCCGATCGCGTTGCTCAGATTCAGAACGCTCTTCAGCAGCTGAAAGGCCAATACGGCGAGTTGAATCTTCAACTCGCCCGCGTCACTGCAGGCGACACGACGACGAACAACCGAATCGTCGGATTGATCAATGCCACGAACGCCAAGATGGAGTTGCTGGTCGGGCAGCGCGAGTCGCTCAAGACGGAACGGGCGAAGAAGCGATCCACGCTGGACAAAGCGGAGTCGGCTTATGCAGAAACGGTTTTGGCGATCCGCAGTGATTACACCGTACTGAGAGATCGTCTGGCGAAGTCGGTGGCTGACAAACAAGTCCAGATCGCTCTGCGGGTGATGCGAGCAAATTTCGAGACGCCGGAAGGTTTGACGGCGGACAAAATTCTGTCAGCTCTCGACAAGCGAATCGAGCGAATCGAGGAAGAGATTTTTAGCGAATCGATCGAAATGGAAGTCGATTCAGGATCGCTGTATGTGGACGTGGTGGTCGGCAAGAACACGATGCGAATGGTTGTTGACAGCGGCGCGACGCTCGTGACGCTGCCCCTCAAGGCGGCCACTGAACTGGGGGTGAGTGTTCCGGTCGATGCCCGTCAAATGAAGTTGGTGCTGGCCGACGGCCGCACGATTCCGGCTCGAGGGGTGATTCTAAAGAAGGTCCGCGTTGGCGGATTCGAGGCGGAAAATGTTGAGGCTGCGGTTTTGGATGCGGTTGCATCCGATGCGGAACCACTCTTAGGAATGAGCTTCCTGGGGAACTTCAAATTCGAGATCAACTCGGCCGAGCGAACACTCAAGCTGTTGCGCGTCGAGGCGAAGTGACTCAGGACGCCGGCTCGAAACCGGCATCGCGTGGCGTGAATTGAAAATGGCGGCTCTGTGAGAAGAACTCGATTGGGTTCTCGTACACCACTTTGCGAATCAGGGCTTCGCTTAGTCCCCGTCGCCGCATCTCGAAGATCAAGTCCGGCACGGCTGTCGGTTTACTTGGTCCCCAGTCGCCTGCGGAGTTGGCCAGTAGCCGCTCGCCACCGTACTTTTCGATCATATCGGCTGCACGCTCCGGTGTGCATTTCGTGACGGGATACAACGTCATCCCGGCCCAGAATCCACGATCGAGGACTTCGCTGATCGTGTGTTCTTCGACATGATCGACCAACACACGCGATCGATCGATGCGCGAATCATCGCACAGCATGTCCAAGATCATTCGCGTGCCTTGAAATTTGTCCGCTAAATGAGGCGTGTGAATCAAGATCGACTGATCGTACTTGATCGCGACCTCCAGGTGCTCCAGAAAGATCGTCGCTTCATTCTTCGTGTTCTTGTTCAGCCCGATCGCGCCGCTCCCCAATCCGTTTGGGCAATCGAGAACCTCGGGGATCATTGCGATCACGTCGCGAGACAAGGAAACGTTTTCGGCTTCTTTGGCGTTGATGCACAGCCACGTGAAGTGCTGAATTCCGTACTGAGCTGCACGTTTTGGTTCGACGTCTGTCAATTGCCGGAAATAGTCTCGGAAGCCATCCACACTCCCGCGATCGTAGCCGGCCCAAAAAGCAGGCTCGCTCATCGCAATGCATCCCATTCTTGCGAGCGTGGCGTAATCGTCCGTAGTCCTCGAGACCATGTGAATGTGCGGGTCAATGTAGTCCATGATTCAAGAATTCAGTGAGCGTGATCGGTGAGATGGAAGATGGCGTGTGGGCGGTCGTATCGGTCGCATGTTAGACGTCCATTTTTGATCGCCATTCCGAGTCGTACTGACGTGAGAACAGTTTCTGTAATCTTTCGGCACGATCGGGGCCCTCGCTGAGGCAGATGCGGATCGCATCGTCGACTCGCGAACGCTGTGGCTGCAGATCCTCGGTCAACGGCGCACCCGCGTCATCTGCGGCACGGTCAATGCGGTCCAGCGTGGCGGCGACTTCTAAAAGTTTGGCACGAACTTCCAAGAACGATTCTTCAAGGATTTGATTGGCAGATCGCATGGTGATTTCGTAGGTGGGCATTCATCGAGAGACGTCGGGCAGTCAACGATGCTCATTATA
Source organism: Rubripirellula sp. (assembly GCA_045110715.1). Classification (GTDB taxonomy): domain Bacteria; phylum Planctomycetota; class Planctomycetia; order Pirellulales; family Pirellulaceae; genus Rubripirellula. The sequence goes on along the minus strand of JBGCGI010000012.1, from coordinate 7,591 downwards.
GAACGAATTGCTTCCTCCCAAGCAGGGCCCCAAACAGAATCGTACCCACCGCCGGAGGCAGAAGTGAGTAGGTCCTAACGAATGTGCTGGGGATCCGGATTGAATTGCAGCAACCGAGCATGCAGAAACTGGGCATTTGGCTGCCTAGCCCAATCCGAGAGCTACGTTTCGATGAAGGTCCGAGCACTTGATCGGGCGAACGGTCGATTGAACAGAAGGCGTCCGCCCATATGCAATCTCTGCAAAACACCTACGAAACGCTCGCCACCACACGGAATGAAGCCGCTGTCGATGTGCTGCTAGACGCGTTGAATTTCCAGGACGAGGCCATTCGCCGCTTGGCACTTCTGGCGCTGCTGCGCCGAGAAGAATCGCGAGCTCCCATGCAATTGCTTCGCAACTGGGAGAAACTCTCGCCAAAAGAAATACAGCTGCTGCGGAAGAAACGCAAGTGGTTTGTGGAGGCCATCGAACAGTGTTTGGCCGGAGATGCGGAACTCGTCCTGTCGGCCATCCGTGCTGCCAAAGACTTGAGTATCAACGAGGTGTTGCCAACATTCATCACGCTCGCGGAGTCCAGTGGGACGCTTGCGATCAAACAGGCTGCCTGCAGTGCTGTGGTTGCGATGGTGGAGTCGCTCGGACGCGATGCCAGGGCCGATCGAGATCAGCCGACCGTTCGCGGTCCGATCCTGCTGAGATTGGCTGACTCCGTCCGCCGCTTCTCGATGCACCGTGTTGACCCGCTCGTGGACGCCTACTTGTTGGTTTCAACTTGGGGAGACGGCGACCTGCGGCAGATGATTGGAGGTCAGTCGCCGGAGCGAGACTTGATTCGCAAACGATTCACTTCCACGACGCATCGTGGTGTGATTGAATTGCTCGCAGGATTCATTCGCCGCCGCAAAATCCCTGAATGGGTTGGCCAACTGATTCAAAGCCGCGTCGATGAAGATTTCCGAAACGCGTTGCTGGGGGCCATCACGTGTGAGCCGTCGGCCACGGTGCTGCGCAACCTTCGTGACATCGGAATGCCAAAGTCTTGCCAAGGCGGCGAAGAGGTGCTGCTGAGCGTTTCACCTGAGTTGCAGGCGGCTCTGGTTCATCTCTACACCGTGACTAGCAAAGACATTGTGCAAACGTTGCACTTGATCGCTGCCTCGATTGAGTGCACTGATTCGAAGGTGGAATTAGCAGCCTCCTTGGCGTTGTCGCGGTGCGAAATCCCCGAGATTGACATGTGGATGCGAGCTGCAATCCCGGTTGCCGATCTCGACGAAGAAGCCATTGCCGACGACGACAATGCTCGTTTGCTGAATCGTTTGATCCGCTTGCTCGATCATCGCGATGCTGGTGTTGTACGAGGCGTTCGCCGCGTTCTAGAGCCGTTGCACGCAGATGAGATGCTGCATCGCTTCGAGGCATTGCGTCCGCGCAGCCGTCGACGTTTGGGGCGAGTCGTGATGATGATCGATCCCGATGCAATCAACCGTGTTCGAGATGCCTTGCGCCACCCTGTGCTTGGGAATCGCTTACAAGCAATCGCGATGGCGGACGCATTGGCCGTTGTCGATTTGCTTTCCGATTCATTCGCGCACATCTCAAGAGATGATCATCAAGAAGCGCGGGTGCGAGCTGCCCAAGCAATGGCCGATGCGACGAACTCAACAACGCTAGGCCTACTTCAAGAAATGATTGCTCTGCCGGAGTGCCAGGTGCGTGATGCCGCCTTGAGTGCTTTAGAGAAGCGTCAAAAAGCAAAGACTCGCTAAGAACTTCCGAGACGAAAGAACTGCAATGTTTATCTCACTGTTTGCTGAAACTCGGATGGCTGAAGTTAGTCTTCAGTACCGCGAAGAAGTTGCCACAAACACGACTTCTGGACTCTGGTACTTGTTGATACCGGTGGCGATCGTATTGGTTGCGATTGGAATCTTTAAATTCATCAACCGACCACCAGCGATCCTGAACACGCCCACAGGCATGCTTCATGAACTCTGTCGCGTGCATCGAATCAATGCGGCCGGTCGAATCTTAATGGACCGGATCGCTGAAGAAGCGGATCTGGATCAGCCTGCAACAATGGCGCTTGCACCTGTGCAGTTTGAGGCCGCAGTGAAGAAGGCGGGAAAAACGATCAAATACGACAGACGCCAACAGTCGACGCTGGGCATGTTGCGCCGTCGACTGTTTGCCTAGAGATCAATCACTCGCCGAGCACAGTTCACTGCTGTGGCTCGCCTGCGACTGCGATGGTCGTTTCGTCCATCGACATCGCACTGGGGGCCGAACCGCCAGCGGCAACCTCATGCCGTTCCAGCTCTCCGCGAACGATGCGAACATCGCGTGGGGCTTCGATTCCAATGGCCACTCGATTTCCCGAGATGCGATTGATCGTCAAAACGATGTTATCGCCGATCAACAATTGCTCACTTTCTTTGCGACTTAATACCAACATGGCTAACTTCCCTGATTTGAGTGATTGATAGTGAAAGGACTCAAAGTACAAATCGCGTACCAAAACGGACGAAACTCACCGGCAAAGGTGTCTTGAGTGGTGAAACTTGAATCAATCTCTTGAAAAAACGAGCAATTGTTCAAAATTTGGCCTCAAAACTTTCCTGATTGGTACCGGTATCGATTCCTCTGTGAAGGTTGGATTCGCTCCATGAATTGCGAATTGAACCGCCGTGTCTCGTTTTGAGATCTGCGATGCTCCTCGCGACTACTGAAACTATCGCACTGGCCTGTGACACGTTTGGTCACAGGAAAGCTGAAGCGGTATTTGAGATTGGAATCGGGCTTTTTGGTGGGTGGCTGGAGAGTGCCTGATCCGCTCTATTTCGTGGATTCAGTTAGTGATCTTAGAGCCGGAAGCACCGTGGAAAACTCAGTCCCAGACTCGACCTTGCCCTCCCCTCTCCAAGATTTGGAGGTGAAGGACGCTCACTTGATTTTCAACACTCTTTGGGAGGAGTTGGAGATCGAGTTTGGACGCGAGAAGCTTTGCTTCCCCAAAGAATTGATCTTGCTTGGCGGAGCGCCTGGTGCGGGGAAAGGAACGAATACGGATTTTATTCGTCAGGTTCGCGATATCTCAGAGCCACCGATCGTGATCAGCGATTTGCTGAACAGTCCCGAGTCGCAGGCAATCAAAGCGCGTGGGGGGATGGGCGGTGACCGCGAAGTCGTCAGCCTGGTCATTCGAGCTCTGCTGGAACCACGTTATCAGAACGGGGTGATTCTGGACGGTTTTCCTCGAACCAAGGTCCAGGTCGAGTGTTTGAAAATGCTCTACGACAAGATGATGTCGTTGCGACGTGACTTCCCAGAGTCTTCTGAGTTCAAGCAACCAACATTCCACATCATGGTGCTGTTTGTTGAAGAGGCCGAGAGTATTGCCCGGCAGTTGAAGCGTGGGCGAGAGACGCTTGAGCAAAATCAAGAGGTTGAACGGACGGGAGATGGCCAGCGTCTGGAGAAACGGCCGACAGACTTTGACGAGGAGCTGGCTCGTAATCGCTATCGGGTGTTCAAAGAGCGAACCTACGACGCTTTGGTTTCGCTGAAGCAACTGTTCCACTACCACTTCATCAACGCACAGGCTCCTTTGGAGGTCGTGCAAGCGAACATCCTGGAGGAATTGGAGTACCAGAGTTCCTTGGAGTTGGACCCAAGGACGTTTGAGTCTCTACGTCGCATTCCGCTAGCAAGTGAAATCATCAGCCATGCACGCCGTGAGTTGGTGACCCGTTTGGATGGCTACGAAATCGAACATCCCAAGTTGTTTCATGAAGTGGTGAACTTCATTGAGGAACGGATGATGCCGATCGTTGTTCGGCACGCGATTTCCGGGCACGCGCATGTCAACACGGAGGATCGATTGCTGGATGAGCCGCTGGCACTGACGATGATGATCGACGCGTTTTCGGAACGGGGCTTTCACGCCAGTATCGATATTCGCCGTCACGACGTTCCAAAGCGATTCGATTTGGAAACGGGCGAGATCGAGCACATGCAGAAAAAGGTTTATCGGATCACGGTCCGTTTCAAAGGTTCCGAAATTCGGCGTGGATAGCTCGTTGGATTAGGGTTTCACGAAGATTCGTCTTCCGCTGGATGTCAGGTTTCGCTACGAACCATTCTCTTGGGCGCGATTGCCTTCAAGGAGATGTCGACCGCAGAAGTGTGGACGACGAAACCACAACCATGATTTCAGATGGGAGCGACTTGGATGTCGGACCTCTACTTTGCCAAAGTTCCGCTGCGAAACGCTTACTTGCGGTTGATGAACTTGGTCGGTCGCAGTGACGCGTTTTCTGATTTGTTGCGCCGATACGACATCAACTTGGTGCTGGATGTGGGGGCCAACAAGGGGCAGTATGGTCGCGAGCTGATTCGCAATGGGTATCGCGGCCGCATCGTGTCTTTTGAGCCATTGCCTTCGGCCTTTGATAAATTGCGTTTGAATCGCTGGAGCTTTGCCTCGTGGCAAGTGGAGTCTTTTGCACTGGGCAGTGAAAACACGAACGCGACGTTGAATGTGGCGGGGAACTCGCAAAGCAGCTCACTGCAGGGCATGTTGCCGGCCCACGTCACCGCAGCTCCCTCGGCGGCTTACGTATCGACGTGTGAAGTCCCTGTGAAGCGATTGGATTGTGTTTTCGATCGCTACTACACCGAGGGCGATCGTTGTTACATGAAGTTGGACGTTCAGGGACACGAGCATCACGTGTTGGAAGGCGCGATGGGGTGTCTGGATTCGATCGTGGCAATCCAAGCGGAATTGTCGATCTCGCCACTCTACGAAGGGGCTCAGAGTTGGCAGGACGCGATCGCCTCGATGGAAGCGTTGGGCTATCGCCTGATGCTGATCACACCCGGGTTTCGGGATTGCGAGACCGGCGAAATGATGCAAGCTGACGGCGTGTTCGTTCGCAATGAAGCCGTTGAAGAATTGCGTCCTGCGGCGAGCTAAAACAAGTCATCGATACATTGAGCCCAATCACTGACGGCTTCCAGGTCCAGTGTCCGTGCTTTGGGTCTTGGCTGAAGTGATCCATGGATCACTTTGCGTAGCTCTGGGCTCATTTTGATATTGGGCCAACTCGCGCTTGGAAAGCAGTCGCCCTTTTTGCGAAACAGATCCATCCAATTCTCACCTTGGAACAGGATCTGGCCGGTCAGCATTTCGCAGGCCAAGCAGCCCAGCGCGTACCAGTCAGCTTCGGGGCCAATGTTCTCCGAGCGAAATTGTTCGGGAGGCATGTAAGACGGCGTGCCAACTGCTTTGCCTTCGGGGACTTCGCTTTCCAAGAGTTTACTAAGTCCGAAGTCGGTCAACTTGACCAAACCACTGCGGTCGACCAGTACGTTGCCGGGTTTCAGATCGCGATGAATGACACCGGCTTCTTGAGCGTACATCAATCCTTGCGCGATTTGGCCGAGAACCGCTCTTACCCGATCTTCGCCCAGGGCACCATGAACTCGCAGCAGTTGATAGAGATCGGCGCCGTCGCAGAGGTCCAGGACAAGGAAGCGAGTCCGAAAGGCCAGGAAATGGTCTCGGAAAGAAACCACGTTGGGATGTGCCAACTCTTCCAAGAGTTTTGCTTCTTGGTCGAAGCGGATCTGCATTTGGTCGTCGTAAATGAATCGATGTCGCAGCATCTTCAGCGCCACACGTACGCCTTGGTCTTCACCGGCGACCTTGATTGCCTCATAGACAACGCCCATGCCACCGCGGTTGATGCAGCGAGTCAACTGATAGTCGCCAATGGTCTTGCCGCACAGCGCGTCGTGCCGGCGCCCGCCCAAGCGATCACTGACTAGCTGGCTCAGTGCGATCTCTAGCTCCGGGTGTTCGGTCTTGAGCTTCGCATAACTTTCGTTGGAAAGAACAAGCGCTTGCACGTCGGATGTGGCAACGACTTCAGCCGAGCAAGGCTGGCCGGTCAGCAATGACATTTCGCCCAGAACGGATCCGGCCCCATCGCAGTCGATTCGCTCGCCCGCTTCGGTGTCGATGATGTCGACCGAGCCCTTAAGGATCAGATGCAGTCCTCTTGCCTTTTCCCCCTGTTCCAGCAGTCGGGTTCCCGAGGCAAAGGACTGGGCACGAAGATTCTCTTGCAGAGCGTTTTTGGCTTCATTGGACATGCCCTGAAAGGTTCGGCAGTCTTTGACAGCCGTCTCGCCGGTAAGGTCGTCAAAGGACAGCGCTTCGTGAATACTCGAGCAACCAAGAGAAGCGTCGGACGTCAGCACACGGGTTTCGATCATCTCTTGACCGACGTGCAGACTGCACTGCTCTAGCTCCTGGCGTAGCTCCGCTTGATGTTGCTCGGGGACCTTCGAGACCCACTGATCGAGGCCGTCAATGGTATCACCGGCTCGAATCGCTGCCTCGAACCGTTTGCGGATGACTGCGATTTGTGCAGCCCACTCGAATTTTGTTTCTGTATCGGCCATCGCGATCCCGCTGTGACACAACCAAATTGTTGGGCTAATCTTACCCCCCAAGCGTGCTTCCGTCGAGACATGACCGAGAACAAGTGTACACAAAAAAACCTCGCCAGCTTCGTCAGCCGGCGAGGTCATGGACAACAGCAGCTGTTACTGGTTCAGCTGCTCTTCGATGGTTTCACACACGCTGCGAGTACCAAGGGCACCCCAGAGACCGTGAGGGCTTTCGATGCCGGGAGGCGAGATTGTGCTTCGCTCGACAGGCCATGCAGTCAGGTCGCCGCTCTCGACGCTGTCAGTCATGAAGATCACCGCACCATCACCCATCAGGAGGTGGGCACCACCTTGGTGACGACTGCCTGCGGAGAAGATGCTCTCGCTGTTGTCGAAGTTTCCGCCAAAGGTGCAGCTGGCACTGTTTGGAGGCAGGATCGTCTGGAACGAAGTGTCGGCTGGCCGGCCAGCCGACCAGCGTGTGCCGCGGGCTGTATTGACTTGCGCTGTCGTTGTGTAGAACTTTGGACGCGATGGATCGATGTGAACTCCGTTCTTGCAAAGGCTAGGGTTCTCGTTGGCTCCCGCGATGCGGCGAACAAAATCAGCTTTCACTTCGCGTTTGGCGCCCGAAGTCACGATCTCGCCAGCACAGATGGTGTTGGATAAGCCGTCCAGGACGTCACGGAATCTTGACTCTTGCCGATTCCAAAAGAAGCCGCGGTTGGCAGCTTGTGAACGAGTCACCATCCAGCCTTCGTCGAAATTGTTAGCCGGTCCACTTCCGTTGTTGATGAACCCATTCTCGTTGCGTCCGCCATTCCATACGTAGTCGACGGCATCGCCAAGACATGCTGTTGGTGAGTCTTGCAGAACTCGATTTGAGCCTGTTCGAAGTCTTGGCATTGCCCTCGAAAGGGCAATGCAAAGATTGCACAAAAAAACCTCGCCCGCTTGAGCGGACGAGGTCAAGTTGATTAGCGAGAGCGAATTGAACTTACTGGTTCAATTGCTCTTCGATGGTTTCACCCATGTCACGAGTACCCAGTGCACCCCAGAGACCGTAAGGGCTTTCGATACCAGGAGGCGAAACAGTGCTTCGCTCGACAGGCCATGCCGTCGCGTCACCCGA
>JBGCGI010000011.1:0-13473 GCA_045110715.1 Rubripirellula sp. | reverse complement strand
GCGAACCATGTCGTCCAGCGGTTCTTCGATTTCGGCCTGTGCGTCTTCGTTGATGCGATCAAAGAACATCACACCATCCAAATGATCGTTCTCATGCTGCAGGACTCGAGCAAGGAATCCATCGACGGTTCTCTCGATTGGGTTGCCCTTCAGATCAAAGGCACTCAATCGAATGGACTTTGGGCGTTTCACTTGAGCATACATGCCCGGTAAACTCAGGCATCCCTCTTGCGCGGTCTCACTGCCCTTGGGCATCTGCAATTCCGGATTCAGCAGGACGAGTTCTTCCCCCTTGCCTCGCTCGCCTTCGGCGTTGGCAACGAACAGCCGGATGGGCAGGTCCACTTGATTCGCAGCCAATCCCACACCGCCCGCCTCGTACATCAGATCCAACATCTGAGTGACGATTTCGCGCAGGTCAGAGTCAACCCGCCGAATCGGCTTGCTTTTGACCCGTAGAGTAGGGTGGGGATACGGGATGATGCTCAGTTGCATGGTCGGCGAGAGTCCAGCAGTCTTCAAATACGTGTGTTTGGTAGGCTTACAGAATGACGGATGAACCGTCATTTGGGCAGGGGGACCACGAATTGGCTCGCTTTTAGATTTGGCGGCGGGATCGCAATCGGGCATTCCTCGCGAAATGAGAGCCGCATATTGGCGAACAACTGCGATCCTTGGCTGAAAATGAATCGATCAGCCACTCACTCAGGGCCAAAGCGGCAACGGAAGTTGAAGTGTGAAGTGACAAGTTGCTCCCGCTGGACACGAGCGACCGTTTGCACGACCATTTTCGCATGCTAAACGAACTTGCACATCAACTGTTTCAACGCTCGATTGACTCCTCGGAATCGTTGCGCTGTCGAAGTTTGACCGCCCACGGTGCCAAAATTCTGGACGCTGGTGTCGAAACGCCAGGATCAATCGAAGCCGGATTGGTGTTGGCCCGACTGTGCCTCGGTGATCGAGCTGAGGTCAGTCTGACGCCAACAAACTTTGCCGAACTGGCAAGCAACTGCGGTGTGTTCGTTCGAACCGATGATCCCCTGCATGCTTGTTTGGGTGCCCAGTATGCGGGGTGGCCGGTTCAGACCGACGACTTCTTTGCGATGGGAAGTGGTCCGATGCGAATGGTTCGTGGCCGCGAAGCAACGCTAAAAGAGCTCGAGCTAAGTGAGTCGGCCAAGCAAGTTGTCGGCGTGTTGGAATCTGACAAACTGCCCACCGAGTCCGCGGTAGAACTGATCGCCGAACAATGTGGGGTCGCTGCCGACCAAGTGAACCTTGCGATCGCGCCAAGCACTTCGATTGCAGGGAGCCTGCAAGTGGTTGCTCGCAGTGTCGAAACGGCGATGCATAAACTGCACGAACTGAAGTTTGACGTGCGTGCGATTGTTTCGGCGACCGGACATGCTCCTCTGCCTCCTCCTGCCAAGCCAGGAGACATGGTTGCGGGTATCGGACGTACCAACGACGCGATGCTATACGGCGCGACGGTCACGTTGTGGGTCGACAGTGATGATGAGGCGATTGAAAGCGTTGCCGCGCAGGTCCCCAGCGCGTCGTCGAAGGACCACGGCCGGCCGTTTGCAAAAGTCTTCAAAGACTACGAATACGATTTCTACAAAGTCGACCCAATGTTGTTCAGTCCAGCGGTGGTTACCATCCATAATTTGCGTAGCGGGCGAACTTGGAACCACGGCAGCATCGAAACTGAAGTTCTCCGCCAATCATTCATCCGATGAACCGATTCCTTTGCCTCGGCGCCGGCGAAGGTTGGCACGCAGATCAGTTGACGGCGGCTGCAGCGGCGCTGGGGTGCGAACTGCATCACGCGAAATACGAAACATTGCGGGCATCGATTCGCGAGGGCGTTTGCAGTCTGGATTGCGAAGCGGGGCCACTTGCTGAATTCGACGCGATCTTGACTCGCACGATGCCGGCCGGCACGCTGGAGCAAATCACGTTTCGGCTAGCGACATTGCATGATCTGCAAATGAAGGCAGGCAAAGAGACTGTGCCGATCGTCAATCCGCCACGCTCTCTGGAGATCGCGATCGACAAGTTCGCGACGCTCGCCCATGTTGCCAAATTGGGCTACTCGGTGCCCGAGACAATCGTCGTGCAGTCTCGAAGCGAAGCCGTCGACGCATTCAGTCGTCTGGGCGGCGACTGTGTGATCAAACCAATCTTTGGCGGTGAAGGTCGGGGTGTGATGCGAGTGAAGGATCCGGAACTCGCATGGACTGCATTCTGCACCCTCGAACAGCTCGGGGCAGTGGCTTATGTCCAGCGATTCGTGCCTCCCGGCGGGACCGACACGCGTTTGTTGGTGATCGGCGACAAAGTGATTGGCCTTCGGCGAAGTGCCGACCATGATTTTCGCACGAACGTTCGTAGCGGCGGCCGGTGTCAATCGATCGCCCTCGACGATGCTCAGGTCACGATGGCCCGACGGATTTGCGATTCGATCGGTTTGAAATTTGCGTCGGTGGATTTGATTGACACGGAAGACGGCCAGGGAAAAGTGCTTGAGGTCAACGCGATTCCGGGATGGAAAGGCGCACAGTCGGTGACCGAACACAGCATTGGCGAGATGATCGTGGGACTGTTGATGAAGGAGGCAAAGGCATGAGCGATCAACGCAAGAACCGGCCTGGCAGCAACGTGCCCGATGGAAACATCGCCGCGCGACTTCGGATCGTCACATCGCTGGCTCCCGGTGCGATTGCAATCGCGGAGCCCGATGGGCCGCCCCAGGTGGATGGCTCGCGAAGCTATGCGTTGACAACCTTCGGTAGCTTGGACCAACGCACCGACGCGATTGCTCGCGGGCTTTTAGCTTGGGGCGTTCAACCGGGCATGAGGATGGCGATGCTAGTGCCGTTCGGTGGACGCTTCATTGAGTTGATGTTCGCCTTGCTGAAAGCCGGTGTGGTCACGATCTTGATCGACCCCGGCATGGGAAGGAAGCATTTGGTCCGTTGCTTGAGTGAAGCAGAACCAGACGGTTTTGTCGGCATTTCAAAAGCGCAGGCGATCCGCTCGGTTCTCAGAAACCGCTTCGCAAAAGCGAGATGGAATGTGACGGTTGGCCGCCGCTGGTTCTGGGGCGGAAAGACGCTCGATCAAATCATGGCGTTGGGCGAAAGCGAAGCCGGCCAACAGATCAGTTTTCCTGACGTTGAACGAAACCATGAAGCGGCAATCATCTTCACCACGGGCAGCACCGGCCCACCGAAGGGCGTCCTGTACACGCACGGGACATTTCATGCGCAAGTGGATCGCATTCGTGAGCGATATGACATTCATCGCGGGTCTCGCGACCTGGCGTGCTTTCCTTTGTTTGGATTGTTCGATGCGGTGATGGGGGTCACCGCAATCATTCCCGATATGGATCCGACCCGCCCCGCGGATGTCAATCCTCAGCGTTTGGTCGAGGCCGCTACGCAATGGGAAGTCGATCAAGCGTTTGGTTCGCCTGCACTGTGGAACACCGTTGTACGCTGGGCCGAGGCGAATCACCTGGAGCGACCGTTTCCAACGCTTAAACGTGTGTTGTCCGCTGGCGCTCCCGTGCCAGCTGCGACGTTAGAGAAGCTGCGTCATTTGATCGACCCCGATGCCAACATCCTGACCCCGTACGGTTCGACGGAGGCTTTGCCGATCGCCTCGATCGAGTCTCGCGAAGTGATCGCCGAAACCGGTCCTGCGGCCGCGAAGGGAAAGGGCACCTGTGTTGGCCTGCGATTTCAGGGCGTGAAGTGGCGTGTGATCGAAATCGAAGACGGCGCGATGACCGATATTTCAGAAACAAAAGAATTGCCGCGGGGCAAGATCGGCGAATTGATGGTTGCCGGCCCCATGGTCACAGAACGGTATGTCGTTCGAGCGGATCAGAATTCGATGCACAAGATCGCTGATGACAGAACCGTCTGGCACCGGATGGGTGACGTTGGATACTTGGACGACCAGGATCGGTTTTGGTTTTGCGGTCGCAAGGCACACCGTGTGACAGTCGGAAATCGAACGCTCTACAGCGTTCCATGCGAAGCAATCTTCAACACGCATCCGTCGGTGTATCGATCGGCGCTGGTGCCACGTGGCGCTCGCCCCAATCAGACACCGGTGATGATTGTCGAACCGCTGGCAGAGAAGATGCCGAAGTCAGCGGCTGAACGAGAACAATTGCGACTGGAATTGTTGGAATTGGCCGCACGAAATCCGCTAACGCGACGAATTGAAGAGGTTCTCGTTCGCGATTCACCACTGCCGGTCGATATCAGGCACAATAGTAAGATCTTCCGCGAACGATTGGCGGAAGAGTTGAATTCCTAGCCTAGGATGCTTTGTCTAGGCACAGCGTGCTCGTGGAGGAATGATGTTCTACCGATGTTGCCTTAGCTCTGTTTTGTTTTGCTTCTTTGCCGTTTCTGCAAAGGCTGAACAACCCATCAAGAACGTCTTGTTCGTGATCTCGGATGACCTTCGAGCGAATGTGTTGGGTTGCTACGGCGATCGATTCTGCAAGACGCCAAACATCGATGCGCTGGCGAAACGCGGAATGCTGTTCGAGCGTGCGTATTGTCAGGGCACTTCCTGCGGACCGTCACGGCAATCGTTGATGTTCAGCCGCTACAAGGGAAAAGGGAAGGTCAACCTTGGCCAGCACTTTCGCCAGAACGGTTGGTATACGGCTCGAGTCGGCAAGATCTATCACATGCGTGTACCCGGCGACATCATTGCGGGAACAAACGGCCTGGACGTCGCCAGTTCTTGGACCGAGCGTTTCAATGCGCCGGGATTGGAGGCACACACGCCTGGCGACTACGCATGTTTGAATTTGAACGTGTTTAGCGATTCGCTGGTCGGGCGGCAGTCCACCAAGATGCCACACCGTATGTTCGTGTCGGTCGAGTACGACGGCGACGGATCGGATCAGGCGGATCATAAGTGCGCGACTAAGGCGATCGAGCTGATTCAGGAGCACAAGGATTCGCCCTTCCTTTTGGCGGTTGGCTTTGTCAGACCTCACTATCCGATGGTTGCCCCGCGAGAGTTTTTTGAACCTTACCCCTGGCAGCAGATGCAGGTTCCGTCTCAGCAGACCGGCGATCACGATGACATTCCCGCTCTTGGAATGGCTGGCACGGTTTCTACGACCAACTCGATTGGACAGTACCCCGACAATCAAAAGCGGCTGTGGTCAGCCTACTATGCTTCGGTAACGTTCATGGACCAACAGGTCGGCCGACTCCTGAACGCGTTGGATCGGCATCATTTGCGTGATTCGACCGCAGTCGTGTTCACCAGCGATCATGGTTACCATTTGGGAGACCATGGGTTTTGGCAGAAGTCAAACCTGCATGAACAGGTCCTACGCGTTCCGCTGATCATGTCCGTGCCCGGCAAGCAGCCCGGTCGCAGTGAGTCGATCGTTGAGCTGATGGACATCTATCCAACGCTTGCTGACTTGGCCGGCCTGGAGATTCCGGCAGAGGTGCAGGGGACAAGTTTGAGGCCAATTTTGGAGGACTCCAGCGCTGTTGTGAAACCAGGCGCACTCTCGTTCAACAAAGGTCACTCGCTTCGCACACCCAACTGGCACTACATGCGTTACCAAGACGGCACGACCGAATTGTATGACATGCAATCCGATGAGGAAGAGTTCACGAACGTCGCGACGGCACCTGCCTTGACAGCAAAGGTGAAGGAGTTGAACGCGATTTTGGATCAAAGACTGCAAACAGCAGGACTCTGATCACAGAGCTAGGTTGTTAAAACGTCGATGACAACATCGGTAGCCGCCAATCGCTTCATCAGCGATGGGGAAATGCGATTGCTCTGTCGACAAACGAATTCGCTCAAGTCCGAGAATCCTGGCGCCGCCAGGAGTGCTTCCACGGTATCGTCGTTGATTGGGTTCAGAATCTCGAGTGTGTTCAACTGCGGGAGTACGCCGCTTTCGGCCAGTGTGCGGACATCCTTTTGCCCCATGCGGACGTGCAATGATCGCAGTTCGGGGAGGTCGATTCGAAGCAGTTTGTCGAGGTCGACATGCAAGTGCATTGCAAACGACTCCAGCCGATTGGCGGATTGCACGATTTCGAAAAGGCCGGTCGTGTCGCTGAGACTTTCCAGTTGCAGACCGTTAGGGATGTCCATCGCGATCCCAATCTGCAAATCGCGGAGGTTGCGAAAGTCAGCACCGACCAACAGTCGAAAACCATGTTGAACCTGAGCAGCCCAATGTCTCCCGTTGGCCTCGATCGGTTCGCTTAGAACTTCCGTGCTCCAGATTGCCAAGCTTCGCAAGAATCGGCAGTAGGGGGAACGACGCAATTCATCTGCAAGTCGCAGCTTCAGTACAATGCAATGAATCGAAGAGAGTTGGCCCCAGCGAAAGCCGAACGGCGATGAGTAGAGATTGCCTTGGTCCATCAGCCACGGAGCTAAGCAGCCGACGAACTCGCGCGCATGCTTCTGACGAAGTGATGCAATCTCTTTCTCAATCTTCGCCTTTTGAAAGAAGGGGATATTGGGATCGTCCAACATCAGCATCAAGTGGGTGAACCGTCCACGCGGATCATTGCGTTCGTGCAGCCAGTCGGCGTAAATGGCGTAGCCAGTTGGGTCGTCGGGCGATTCCAGGATCGCCTGCAGAAACGGCTCGTGATCTTCCAGGTCTTTCCAAACCTTCTCGCTAGAAAGCGGCGTCTTCCTTTTCGTGATCCGCTCGCGATAACCTGCCTTTTCTTTCCGGCGAATTCGAGTCAGATATTCCTTCTTTGCACGGGCCTGCGTGGCGAACTGTGTCGTGCGAGCCTGACCGCTGGAGCCAATCTTTCCGAAGACAGCGACTAGCTCAATGCCATCCAGCTGGATGGTCCAGAACTTATACGACCTGTCATCCGAAAACTCGAAACGTCGCGGAGGGATCTTTGCAGGCAGTTTCGAGCTGTCGGAGCCGTCCGTCATGGTGTCCGTTGATGTGAGACGCTATTTCTTCTGACGCGACTGCATCCACAACGCGAATTCGTTGACAGTCACTTTACCATCTCGATTGGAATCTGCAGCAGCTGGGCTCATTAACATTTTTCCCCACTCAGATGCCGTCAGTTGGTTGTCGCCGTTCAGATCATTGCGAGACACGATTCGCTCCGCAGTTTTGACATACTTTTCATCGGCTTTACCGCCCACTGCGGGGGCTGAGGAAGCGGTAGTAGTGGCACTCGATGGAGCGTTACTGATGTTGGACATTTGTGTGGAAGCTCCGCCTTTTTCTACCACGCGTTGAGCTTCGGCAGCAGTGATCACGCCATCGCGATTGAAGTCGGAATCAAAGAATTTGGCAACGAGTTCGTCCGTCCACTCGGAAGCAAACTCAGCCATCGTGACTTGGCCGTCTTTGTTGGCGTCTTTGTCGAGAAAGGATCCGGGCAATCCCTCGGGCAACGCCCGGCCGCTGCTATCACGATCCGCATAGGACTGACGCCCATTGAATTCATCGGGGATCTCTGGCTCTTTGTCACGTGTCTTTTCGCGGCGACGCTCCTGTCCCTTTTTTGCTTCTTCCTCGCCTTCGCGGCGTCGAGCATATCGGACGGCTAGTTCACTGACCGAGAGTTTTCCGTCCCGATTGCGATCGAAATCCATGGGGTTACCAGCGAACCTGCTCGACAATTCGTCTTTGGTCAGCACGCCATCTTTGTTGCGGTCATATCGCTGCATTCTCTCGGCCGCTTCGCGCTTGTCGGCTTCCGTGACAGGCACCGTCAGCATTTCAGCGACCGCCCCGAATCCCATCAGCGGAGTTGGATCCGATTCCAGCCCGAATCCTTCCACGAGTAGATCTGGCATCAGTGCTTCGTCGGCGGCATTACCAGTTGTTCCACCGCGCCGCGGATCGTTTCCGCCTTGATCGCCGCCGCCTCTCATTTTGTTGAACGCCTCGCCTAGCTTCTTCAGCGAGACGGCCTTGCCGGGTTTGATGCTCGAATCAACAGACGCCAGTCGGCTAATGAATCCGGCTGCCATGCCTTGTTGTTCATCGGGATCAATCATTCCGTTCCCGTTGGCGTCCATTCGTTGCAGGATCACCGTGGGGTCGAAGCCACCTCGTCCACTCGTGCCGCCACCGCGACCGCTCGTGCCGCCGGGAGGCCCACCACGGCCACCGGTTCCACCGGGAGCTCCTCCTCGGCCAGCAAATCCGCCTCGACTTGCGTCGCCACCGCCACGTCCGCCAAAGCCTCCGCCGGGAGCTCCTCCTCCTCGACCACCAAATCCGCCGCTATCGCCGCCTCGATCCCCCCCACGTCCGGGAGGCTGTGCGCACAAAGTAGTGGCAATGAGACAGGAAAGAGCCGCAATTGCAATGGATTTGTAAGTTTTCATTTGGTTGAAACCCCTCCGAAAGGCTGGGGTTCCGGTTTGCGGGAAGCAAAAAGTGAGATCAAGAAAGACGATTCCCTAGGTTACACAACACCGATGGCCGGTCGCAATGTTCCGAGCTCATTCTTGGCGCGATTCTAGTGGACCAGGCGAGGATTGCTCGGAATCGGGCTCTTTGGTTTGGCCGCCTGGCTGATCAACGCTTGCTTGAGAACGACTGTAGGAGTTGTAATGCTTGAAGTTTGCTGATTCGGAAGTCGAGTTGAACCAGTTCCTTAGCGGATGAACAAGCCAGTGGTTGCGGCAGCTCCCAGATCACGACATCGCGTTTTTGATTCTTTTCTGGTTGTGACGGTTGGCGCCACCCAGGTTAGTGAAGACTGATGCACTTTGTTTGTTGGCATGTTGCAAAGTGCCGTCACAATCGACATCCACGGAACGGTCCCTGCATTAGGTCTGCCTAACCAGACTCTTTTACCTTGGCGTTCATCTTTGCGTGTCTAACCCTTCATCCGTAGACGATGAAACCTCTGCATCGAGATCCAATTCGTTAGTGCGCACCGACTGCGCCCTCGTGTTGTATTCGCTAGTCCTAAAACTCAGGCAAGCGACAACAGCGGGCCAGTCACCAAGCAGTACGAAAGCACGGGGATCGATCAGGCTCATTCAGGCGAGGTGCTTGGATGTTGTCATCAGCAAACGTCCTGCAACACACGTGTTGTTTCCTGTGGAGAATTTAAAGATGAAAAGGCTATGGATTTTGCCAGCCGCTGCGATCTTTGCGATCGTCGCTAGCGCAAACTCCGCCAGCGCTGCCTACTGTGGCGCTATCAGCTACGAAGGCTGTGGCGGATGTAATGGCGGTGTCGGAACTGTCGAAGGCGGAGTAGTAGCAGACGGCGGAATGTCCGCTGGTGCTAACGTCGCTGGCGGAACTTACACCGTAATGCGAAACGTTCGTGAGACTGTCATGGAGCAAGTCCAAGAGACTCGCTACCGCACTCGCATGGAGCGTTACACCGAAGACAAGCAGGTACAGCGAACTCGAATGGTTCCTGTCACCTCAAGTCGCGAAGTTCAGTACACCGTGATGGTGCCTTCGTACGAGACCAAAACTCGCACGATCAACTACACCGTCAACAAGCCTGTGTACGAGACTCACCAGCGAACGATCAACTACACGGTCAAACGACCTGTGTACGAGACCAAGACTCGCACGATCAACTACACTGTCAAGCGACCTGTGTACGAGACTCACCAGCGCACTGTGAACTACACCGTGCGTACACCTACGTACGAAACTCGTACGAAGCCCATCAATTACACCGTCAACAAGCCTGTCTACGAGACTCGCAGCCGGACCATCAACTACAGCGTGATGGTTCCTGTTCGCGAGACAAAGCAGCGTACGGTCAACTACACGGTCTACAACAACGTGCAAGAGCAGAAGGTTCGTACCGAGAACTACAGCGTTGTGGTTCCCGAGACTTACACTCGCACGATCACGGTTCGTGGCGGCCACTGGGACACCCAGACCAGCACGATCCCTGGCAAGACCATGCGTCGCACAGTTCGCGAGCCAGGTACTTGGAGCTACGATGCTGCGACCTGCAAGCGAGTTTACTGCCCAGGCAAGTGCCGCACCGAGTGCGTCCAGTGCCCACCAAAGACCGTCTGCAAGAAGGTCTGGGTTCCAACTTGTGAGCAGAAAGAAGTCACTTGCACAAAGTACCGCCGCGAGTGCCGCACACGAAGCGTCCCATACACTGTATGCCGTCGCGTTGCTGAGTGCCGCACCAAGGTTGTCAACTACACCACTTGCCGAATGGTTCGTGAGTGCAAGACCAAAGTTGTAAACTACACCGTTTGCAAAATGGTTCCTGAGTGCAAGACCAAGACTTGCAACTACACCGTTTGCTGTGGCTACAACTGCGAGCAACGCTCAAAGGTTGTTAATTACACGACTTGCAAGACCGTTTGCGAGCCTCGCACCAAGACTTGCACCTACAAGGTTTGCAAGATGGTATGCGAGCCACGCACCAAAGTTGTGAACTACACAACTTGCAAAATGGTTTCTGAGTGCCGCACCAAGACTTGCAACTACAAAGTTTGCAAGATGATCCCTGAGTGCCGTACGAAGACTGTCTGCAGCACCTCTTACCGTAAAGAGTGCTACACCGACACCGTCAAGGTCAACAAGTGCCGTACGGTTTGCGAGCCTTACACTGTCACTCGTTGCGTTCCACGAGTTGTCTGCAAGCAAGTTCCTGTTCAAGTTTGTGCTCCTGCACCAACTTGCTGCAACGGAGTTGCTTCGGCTTCTGACCTCAGCATGGGAGCTTCGGCTTGCGGCTGTGGCGCAGCAGCTGACTGCGGATGTGGCGCATCGGCTTGCGGTTGCGAGTCGTCATGTGCTCCTCGCTGCGACGGACCTGTCAAGACTTTGCTGAAGCGTCTGTTCAACGGCTGCAATCGCGGTTGTGGATGCGACAGCGGTTGCGACGTTGCACCATCTTGTGGTTGCGACGCCGAGCCTAGCTGTGGCTGCGAAGCTCCAGCTTGCGGTTGCTAATCAACCGATCCTGTTACGAAAGAGTCCGCTGGAAGCGGACATCATATTAGTTCGCAGGACGTAAGCGATTACGGGGCGAGTCTCTTCATGAGACTCGTCCCGTTTTTCGTTGCACCCAGCGTATGTTGGACAAAGTTCGCGGTTTCCGACAAACGCCAACCGGCCTCTCAGAGCTTCCTTTGCAAACACTGTTGCCCAGGCTGCCTGCCGACATCTGCTGGCGCCATCTGCCCCCTCCAATCAAGAAAAATCGGATCAACCTTCCTAATCAGCGTGCTTACCGGTATCCAAAGCACCTTCTTAGCCGGAATGCACGCCTTTTGCGGCTTTTTGCGGTTGTCCCAGGCGATTACGTCGCTAATTTGAATGGTAATGCTGGCTTCTCGCTTCGCAGAAAAAGTCCCGCCCACCAATCTTTTCGCGATCACCCTACTTCGTACTGGCAGAAATCATGATTCGTGTCTGTGCTCTTGTCCTGATATTGACCGTTTCCTTCTCACTCGCGCCAGCGACGCAAGCGGCGGACTGGCGAGATATTGCGTTCCCTGTTCAGAACCACGACTTTGGGACCGTCGCTGTAGCTGCCAAGACAGAGTACGTCTTTGAAGTCAACAACACCTTCAGCTCGCCGATGCACATCCGCTCGATTCGAGCAAGTTGTGGTTGCACGACTCCGACGATTCTGACGGAATACATTCCAGCGGGGCAAAAGGGCCAGATCCACGCTCGCTTCAACACGGATACCTTCAAAGGAAAGAAGGGGGCGACTCTGACTGTGATCATGGATCAACCGTTCTACAGCGAAGTGCGCTTGCGGGTAGACGGCTACATTCGCAGCGATATGGTGTTCCATCCAGGAGCCGTCGAGTTTGGGCAGCTTCAACAAGGCGAGCCTGTTACCAAGAAAAGTACGGTCTATTACGCGGGGCGTGAGGCTTGGGAAATCGTCGATATTCAAAGCAATCGCCCATGGTTGATTCCGAGTTTCGTGGCGACGGTTCGCGAAGGCGGCCGAGTCAACTACGAAATCAATGTCACCGTTCGCGAAGATGCTCCCACAGGTTTCTTCCAAGATGAACTTGTCGTCATCACCAATGATCGCACCATGCCTCGAGTCCCATTGAGAATTACCGGCAGCGTGGAAAGCCCGCTATCGATTTCGCCGCAAGCGATTGCTGTCGGTAGCCTGAAGCCGGGACAAAGCGTGACACGCCAACTTGTATTGCTAGGCAAAAAGCCGTTCAAAGTGGACTCGATCAAAGCCGAAGGCTGGGACATCACTTTCCCGCCAACCTTGGATGATCGAAAGATGCACGTGGTCCAAGTCAAAATGACCCCGACGACTTTGGAAGGCGGAGCACTGAAGACCACCATGGAAATCGTGACCGCCGGCGAAGAGTCGGTGAGTGCCAAGGCACTCCTGACCGGGGACCTCCGAATTCAATAGGTCGCACTTCGGATCAATTCCGACGTTCTAACAATTAGCCCAAACAAGTCCTTTGACCAACAGGTCAAAGGACTTGTTTTGTTTTGACCATCGATGTTGTCATGGATAGCGCAGGAGCTGGCACTAGGACTCGTGAGTGCAATCGCTCAATCTATGTTTGCTATCCAATTTGAGAGCGGATAGCTGAAATCACCAAGGCGAACGTTTTGCATGTTTAAAACGGTCTGCACGGCCTCGTCGCGAGCGATTCCTGATGGAACTACTGTTCTTCGTGCGAAAACTCCTAGTGCGATAATTTCGCGTCGTAGGGTTTTTTGGCTCCAACGTTGGATATGGCGGTAATTCGCGTTTTGGATGGCTCGAAATAGACCATTTCAAATACCAGGCATTGGCATGAGATTACGAAACATGAAGTTGAAGATGAAGCTGTCCCTCGGCTTTGCAAGCGTGACGATTCTGCTGGCTGTAGTTGCTGCGACTGGGGTTTACGCAATCTCAAATGCGGGCACGGGCTTCAAGACCTACCGTGAACTCGCCAAAGACTCTGTACTATGTGGTCGCTTGCAGGCGAACATGTTGCTGACTCGGATTCAGGTAAAGAACTTCGTCATTAGCGACGATCTCTCCGCTGTCACGCGATACGAGGAACGTCTCTCCAAGACGAGCGAGTTCATCGCTGCAGCCAAACAGGAAATTCAGAATCCAGAGCGAGCCAAGATGGTGGCGCGGATCGACGATCTAATTGTCAGGTACAAAGAAGCTTTCGAGAAAGCTGTTGCTCAGCAAACACTTCGCGGTCGGTTATTGAATGAGCAGCTCAACGTCGATGGCCCGAAGATGGAAGCAATCTTGACTTCTCTTCTGTCATCGTCGCGAGATTTTGACGACAGCGAAACAGCGTTTTACGCTGGGTCAGCGTTGCGTGATCTGTTGATGGCTCGCGTCCACGTTGCTAAGTATGCCAAGGCGAATTCCGATCGAGATCGAGACCAAGTGATCGTTGAATTCAAAAAGATGACGAAGTCGCTGGATGCAGCGGCGAGCAAATTGCAGGACGAAAACC
>JBGCGI010000010.1:0-23069 GCA_045110715.1 Rubripirellula sp. | reverse complement strand
CGATGCGCTCGATGTCGATCTCGGCGGCCATGCTCTGAATGGAGTCGGTCTCTTCTTCGATGGCCTGAGTGACTCCCTCCGAACTCCAGGAATCGGGGAGGAGACTTTCGCTCCACTCGACGAGAAAGAGATTCCCATCGGCAACCGCATCGGTGTTGCGGTCGTAGCGGAAGATGGGATTTTGAGCGGTGCCGGGAGGCTGGATCTCGGTGTGCACAAGCGAGTCGCTGAACGGATTCTGCCCGGTGACGAACTCAAGATAGTTGTTCTCTCCGTCTTGGTTTGGGTCTTCCTCGTCGGCTCCGAAACCGCTGCTGAAGGGTGATCCGAAGTGGGTGGTCCGCCACTCCTGATGGTGGCTGAGTGGCAGGGTGGTGGTGAAATACAGACGCGGTCGGGTGTCCTCGGGGCTGGTGCTGGCACCTTCGGACATGGTGAGGGTGGCACGATCGATGCCATCCTTGGCTCCCGCTGTATTCAGGCGGAGGAAGACGTAGTCTCCGGCGCCGACACCGGATGCATACTGGTCGTTCAGATAGTCGAGAAGTGAGGCGTTGCCGGTGGGCGACGTGTGGATGAGGCCAAGCGGGGTTTGATGGGTCAGGACGTTGGTCTGCAGGCGTGTCGCGTCGCTCGGGTCTTCGTCGGCGGTTTGCCCGTAGTAGTCGCTGGCCAACACGTCGGGGGCCGCCCGACGCCCGAGGCCGTAGAGATCGTTGGGCTGGAGGGTGCTCTGCTTGGCTCCGTAGTGAAAGGTGAACGCAGCGGTCGTGAAGGGGGCTTCGACGGGGCCGAAGTCGGGAAGGCGGAAGACATAAACCGTGCAGCGATCGACCCATGGTCGAGTGCCGCCAGTCCCCAACAAGGTGGTGGCCTTGGCGACGTCAACCACGTCGGGATTCTCCCGGACGCCGGCATCCGCGGGGTCGGAGTAGAGCGTGTAGCCCGTCCCGTGATGGGTGAGGGTCAAAAGGTTTTCTGCAATGTCATCGGGCATGGCCCAAAGCTTGAATCACTGCAACAACTGTCCAAGGAACTTGGGATCGAAGATCAGATCCATTTCGCGGGCGGAGTGGACTATGACCGGGTGTTCGATTTTTACGACCAATCGCATGTGCTTGTGCTGGCTTCGGAAACCGAAGGCTGGCCCAAAGCGATCGCCGAAGCGATGGCCTGTGGGTTGGTTTGCATCGGATCGAACCGCGGGCTCGTGCCGTGGATGCTAGGAGAGAATCGAGGGTTCACCGTCACGCCACGCAGTGTCGATGAGTTGACGGATGCAATTCGCAGGGTGGCGACATCTGCGCAGTTACGTGACGAGACGTCACGCCAGGCCGCCGAATTTGGACAACGCTATTCATTGGACACGCTTCGTCAGGCCATAGCGGAACTCTTGTCGGAACGTTGGCACGTCGACATTCACGACCACCGCCGCGATGCTGCTTTGGAAAGAACCACTGAGGGCACTTCGTCGGCCGCCACCGCGGAAAAAGTCTCAGCGCCATGAGCGAGGCACAAGTCACAAATGTTCGACCTGATTCGAACACAAACAAAGTGGTTGCGTCAGAGCGTCGCTTGAAGGTTTTGCAATTGGTCGACACGTTGGACATGGGCGGCACCGAACGGGTCGCCGTGAACCTTGCCAACCAACTGGACCAACTAGGGCACCAGTCGTACCTTTGCACCACTCGGCGCGATGGTCCGCTTTCGTCAATGATTTCGCCGAAGGTCAATCGACTATCACTTAGCCGCAGGCGAACGATCGATTGGAAGGCGATCAAGCGACTCAGGTGTTTCGTTCGCGACAACGACATTCAAATTGTCCATGCTCACGGTACATCGATCGTGACTGCGAATTTGGCGTTGAAATGGAGCAAGTCACCACGAATTGTATGGCACGATCATTTCGGTACGAATGACAGTTCCGAGCGACCGCTCTGGCTATACCGCCTGCTCGTCCGACGAGTCAGCGGAATTGTGGCAGTCAGTGATCCGCTGGCGCAGTGGTCTCGTCGAAGGCTCAAATTTCCCAAGGAACGAGTCTGGTGCGTCCCCAATTTTGTGGACTCAATCCCAGCCTCCCATGAAGCGTGTCTCGACCTACCGGGCCAAGCAGGTTCCAGGATTGTATGCGTCGCCAATATCCGTCCGGTCAAAGACCATCAAACGCTACTTTCAGCAATGAGTCATGTGATTGGCGAACGTGCTGATGCGCACTTGATTCTCGTGGGCGGCTTGTCCGACGATGCTTGCGTTGCGGCGGTACGACACCAGCTGCAAGCGGCTGGACTAAGCGATCACGTTACGATCATGGGCCTTCGGGATGATGTGCCGCAACTTCTGACGGCTTGCGATTTGGGTGTACTCAGTTCGACCTCCGAGGGACTACCTATCTCGTTATTGGAGTATGGTGCCGCGGGCTTGGCGCCGATCGTGACCGATGTTGGCCAGTGCGCTGAAGTGGTGGGCGATACAGGTCGAGTGCTCCCTAGCAAATCGCCCGTAGAAATGGCCGAGCAAATCCTCGCTCTGCTCAATGACAATGACCTGCGGCGAACATTGGGCGATCGATTCCGAGAACGAGTCCATCAAAACTTTGGCGTCGAACCAATCATGAAACAGTGGACGGACATCTATCGAATTGTGCTGGCAAGCAAATGATCACTTCTGACTTCCACTCGGTATTGCTGATTGGCAACTTTCTTTCTGCGAACGTTGGCAACTTCAGTGTTTGCGAGGATCTCGCCAAGAAGCTTCGCGACGAAGGCCTGGACGTCGCCACCGCTTCGGATCACAAAGCGCGATTGCCCCGACTCTTTGACATTGTTTCAACCACTTGGCGACAGCGGAATCACTACGACTTGGCAAGTGTCGATGTTTACAGTGGACTCGCGTTTGGCTTGGCGGAAGCCGCCTGCTACACGCTGCGGGCAGCGAAGAAGCCGTACGTTTTGACATTGCGTGGCGGCAACCTGCCAAGCTTTGCGAAGCGATGGCCCCGCCGTGTCGAGCGACTGTTCCGCAACGCGGCAGTGGTGATCACTCCATCAAGTTATTTGCAGGAGCATTTGCAGCACATCCACGATGATATCCGACTACTGCCAAACCCGTTGCACCTAGAACGATACAACTATCGACATCGTGAAGAGGTCCAACCGAACCTGATTTGGGTCCGCAGTTTTCATAGTGTTTACAACCCCTCGATGGCGCCCCGTGTGGTTGCCAAACTTGCAACTGATTTTCCCAATATCAAACTGACGATGGTTGGTCCCGATAAGAGAGATGGAAGCTTCGAGGAAACACAAAAGGTTGCTCAGGAGTTGGGAGTGACCCAGCGAATTCACTTCACCGGCGGAATTCGCAAGGAAGCGGTTCCTGACGAATTGAGCAAAGCCGACATCCTGATTAACACCACGAACATCGACAACACGCCCACCACCGTACTCGAAGCGATGGCCTGCGGACTTTGCGTGGTAAGCACGAACGTTGGTGGGATACCGCATCTGCTAACGCATGAAAACAATGGACTGTTGGTCAAACCACGAAACGTCAACGCAATGTCTGAAGCTGTTGCTCGGGTTCTTAGCGATCGCGAACTCACGAGCAATCTTTCGGAGAACGCCAGGCAGTACACCGCGCAGTTTGATTGGAATACCCTGTTGCCGCGATGGATTGAGTTGCTCAAGCAGGTGCAGTCGTCTCACGAGGCCCATCCAAGCGATTGACTACAATCGAACCAACCGACTCAGAAGGGGCCGTGGAGCCTGTCGTGCGTGATCGGCTCCTCATGGAAGCCGACAAGAGTTTCCCTGAACGACCCTCAACTCGACTGGATGACATGGACCTTTTCCGTGAAGGGAGTAGAGTATCTTCTTGCGGATTCTGCTTCCTAAACCGAAAGCGATTCCGCCGTCCCGAAATCTATTTTGCTATGAAGCGGATTTGACGCGTGACTATTGAGGAAAACGTTAAATTGCAATTCAAGAATGTGCTGGAGCCTTCGGCTCCGTCTGGAGATCGCAAACATGCGAGTGCTTGATACCGCCAAGAACGTTCACAAGAACGAAGAACACTACGACCAAACGTATGGTGAAGTTCGTATCGATTCGATCGTATCTACGATCAATAATTTCGACGATTTCTTCGCCGATGCTGTTGTGACCGATACCAGTTGGTATGGACTGTACCAACAATCGTTTGCCGAACAACTCAAGGGCAAGCGAGTACTTGAACTCGGTTGCGGTGACGGCGTGAATGCTTTGTCGATGGCAAAGTTGGGCGCCAATGTTGTGGCGGTTGATATCTCCGGCCAAAGCGCAAGGATTGTCAACGAGGCGGCCGAACAACTGCAGCTGCAAGGTCAAGTCCAAGGCCTGGCAGGCGATTTTACCGAGTTGCCGTTCGAGGACCATTCGTTCGACATCATCGTCGGCAAAGCGTTCCTGCACCATTTGACGCATGAGCTCGAACGTGAGTATCTAAAAAAATCCGCCAGTCTGTTGAAACAAGACGGTCAGGCAAGATTCTTTGAGCCAGCGGAGAACAATCGCTTGCTGGACGCGATGCGATGGATGGTGCCTGTCAAGGGTCGACCGTCCAGCCTCAACAAAAAAGCATTTAAGAAATGGGAAGAGAACGATCCGCACCCTGAGCGTGAAAATACATCTCGGGCCTACTTGGACTGTGCCCGCGAGTTTTTTGACGACGCGCAAGTCTTTCCACTTGGAAGCTTGGAGCGTTTTCACAAGCTGATGCCACAAGGATCGTTTAACCGTAAGTACCGGCGGCTAGCACATCGATTGGATGTTCACTTGCCGCAGTCGATTCGGTTGAGTTTTGCGAGATCACAGTTATTGATTTATCGAGCCCCAATAGTCAGCCAACTGGGCTAAGAAAGACAAGTCCGCGGTGAAAGTTACAATCATATTGAGTTCCCCAAGATCGGGCAGCAGTTGGCTGTCCCGAGTGGTCCGCTGTGTCCCTGACCACAGTGTGTTCACACACAACACATTCACGACGCAGTTCTTGTACTCGCTGTACCCACTGCATTCGGTGAATCCATGGGGGGATGATTCGATCAGCCCATCACTGCTGGATCGATGGCGTGTTGGACGTGTCCGCTCACACATCGAATCGCGTGCTGGTGGAAATCCGATCGTGTTGATCTCGCCAACGCTTTCCAATTTCTTACCGCTGCTCTCGAAGGCCTTTCCCGAAGCACAATACGTTCATTTTCAGCGAAACGCTTTCGACACGATCGCATCGATGAAGAAGTTCATGGCCAAGAACGATTGTGGTGGTTTTTGGGATCGCTACCGCGAACATTCCTATGGCGGGCGACTTTTCGCGACTCGAGGTGCGCTGATTCACACGGTTCATCGATTGCGTTGGATGCGTCTGAAGTATCCCGGTTACCTGGGCTTGCGGCCCGGCGGGTTTCAGTCAGCAACAAAGATGAGTCTGATTGAGTTCTTTGCTTGGTACTACTCGGCCAATCAGCGGGACATCGTCAATGGTCTTCGTGAGATTCCGGACGATCGCAAATTGGGTATTCACTACGAACAGATGGTGGAAAACTTTGACGACGAGTCAGCAAGACTGTTGAAGTTCCTGACCGGTGGCGATGCCCAATACGACATTCCGCGTCCTCATGATGGAGTCAAGCAAGGAACCGTCGGTCGACGCAATCAGTTTTATGATGAACAAGAACTCGCAGTCATCCGCGATTTCCTGTTGGCCAACGCGCCGCCCTCGGTACTGCAGCCGTACGGAATCGTTGCTGATAGCTCTCCCAAAGATGAAGTTCTGATCCAATGAACATGAATGAGATTGCTGCGCTGATTGAATTGACCTACTGATCCGACCACCGACCCACAAACCAATGACCGACGTCTTACCAACCCAAACCGACGAGTGGGAACATAGCCTCACCGCGACCGCACAAGAAACGATTGAGCATTGCCGGTCGCTCTACGACGTCGAGCAGTTGCAACCGCTGTTTCAAGTCTTGCCACCGGGCAGTAAGATTATCGAGGCTGGCTGTGGCTTGGGACAGTACGCCTACATGTTCGCATCACTGGGACATCATTGCATCGGACTGGATTATTCGGCCAAGCTTGTCGAAGAGGCCGCGTCGCGAGGGCAAAGCCTACCGAAACTCGATGGTTCAACCGAGTGGATCGAAGGCAACATCCTTGACTTGCCAATTGAGAGTAATTCGGTTGACTGCTACGCAAGTTTTGGTGTGCTGGAACACTTCGTTGGAGCTCAGCAACGGCAGATTTTCGCAGAGGCCCACCGAGTGCTTCGCCCAGGTGGATTGCACTATCAATTCGTGCCGAACTTCTGGTCGCCTTGGACAATCCGTCGCGAAATACGTTACTGGTACCGCAAGCTACGGCCACCTGGAATCGTATGGCAACGCAATATTCGCCGGTCAAAGTTGCGTCGCTTGGGCAAGAACGCAGGATTCGAGGAGATCTGCTGCCAATCCACGTTAGCCACCGTTTCACTGCGCACCATGAAAGCTCCAAAAGTCATCCGGCGATTGTGTCCCGCGGGTTTACGATCTGGATGCACGCGGATGGTCGAGTCCATGGGGGATTGGTGCGACAAAAAGGATATCCTTGGTTACGGACTGGTCTACATCGGAAAGAAGGTCGAGTAAGCCATGGGATTTACAGATCGCCTTTACGAAAAATTACCGGTCGCAGGACAGCATGCGGCAGTCAGTACCTATGGCCTGTATTGGAAATTGCTCCGGTTTGGTCCCGGATTGTTCAGCCCCGGTTTCAAGGACTTTGTCCGGCAATACGAGCAGCGTGATCGTTTCACACAGCAGCAATGGGACGTGTGGCAGCAAGAGCGTTTGAAGACGTTTCTCAGTGGTGCATTGAACGCTCCGTATTACGCCGAAAACTGGAACGTCAGTGAGCGGAAGGCAGCCGCGGCAGGTCAGATAGCTGGACTTCCATTGTTGGAAAAAGGTCCTCTTCGAGATGAAGCGACGCAGTTCTTACGAACTGACATGAAGCCGCGATTTCGGGTTGTCACACGGACGAGTGGATCAACGGGAACACCGATCGACAACCACTGGACTTGGAGCGAAGTTCGCAACGCTCGCGCCGTTCGTGAAGTACGATCGGCTGGTTGGGCAGGAGTCTCGTTTTCACAATCGCGTGCAACATTCAGCGGTCGCTTTGTGGAGCCAGACCCGGAAAGTGCTGGGCCGTTTCACCGATACAACTGCGTCGAGAAACAGGTCTACTTTTCAGCCTTTCATTTGCGCCCCGAAACCGCCCAGCAGTATGTCGACGCGCTGCACCAACATCAGACGCGGTGGTTGACCGGTTATGCCGTGTCGTACTATCTGCTGGCGGATCTGATCTTGGAAATGGACCTGAAAGTTCCTGATTCATTGCAAGCGATCATCACGACCAGCGAGAAAGTCACGCCAGAGATGCGGACGGTGATGGAGAAGGCGTTCGGCTGCCGAGTGTTTGAGGAGTACAGCACGGTTGAGAATTGCTTGTTCGCTAGTGAATGTGAAGCGGGAAGTTTGCACGTTAGCCCTGATGTTTCGCTGGTCGAAATTCTGCGCCCTGATGGAACACGGTGTGACCCTGAAGAACCTGGCGAAGTGGTCACAACTTGCTTGATGCGAGACTACCAACCTTTGGTCCGCTACCGGGTAGGTGACGTCGCGACATGGTCCGGCGAACCATGTTCGTGTGGCCGGGCGATGCCGGTGCTAAAGGAGGTCGTTGGTCGACTGGAAGATGTCGTGATTGGACCGGATGGACGAAGGATGGTTCGATTTCATGGTGTGTTCATTGATCAGCCTCATGTACGAGAAGGTCAGATCATTCAGGAAACCCTGAGCCGAATTCGTGTCAAAGTTGTCACGACCGAGGGGTTTGGTGAAGATGACGTGGCAAACATCGTGCATCGAGTCGAGCAACGCGTGGGCGATGTCGAAGTCATTGTCGAACCGGTTTCGGCGATTCCGCGCACGAAGGCTGGCAAATTCAAAGCCGTGATCAATCTGACGCTTGATGGAAGCGAACCAACAAGTGAGGTGACCGAGCATGTCGCGCACTGAATTGGATCAGGCTGCTTCTACGGTCACTGCAGCCACCGCGCCGCGGCCAAAACTATGCATTTTGACTCAGTATTTCCCGCCAGAAATGGGAGCGCCCCAAGCTCGCTTGTCGGAGCTTGGTGAGCGGTTGATCGATCGCGGCTGGGACGTCGAAGCATTGACCGCGCTGCCAAATTATCCAACTGGTAAGGTTTTCGACGACTACGATCCCAACGCGCCTTGCGTTGACATGGTTGGTCGTATCCGCTGCATCCGCGTTCCGCTGTACACCGCTAAGACAGGGTTTCTGAAACGATTGCGGTGCTACTTTTCATTTGTTCGCGGGGCAAAGCGATTTGGTCCGCAGCTATGCAGTCGTCCCGATCTGCTGTTCGTCGAATCTCCGCCCCTGTTTATCGGCTACGCAGCTCGCAAACTGGCCAAGTATTGGGACTGTCCGTTCGTCTTTAACGTCAGCGATCTGTGGCCCGAGTCGGCGATACGGATGGGCGTCGTGAAGGAGGGCTTGGCAACAAAGATGGCCGAGCGATTGGAGATCAAGACGTACGAAGCATCGGCAGGAGTCACCGGGCAATCTGAAGAGATCATTGCCTCGGTTCGTGAGCGTTGTCCCTCGGTGCCCACTAAAATCATTACCAACGGTGTCGACCCAAAGAGATTCGGACCGAAGCACGCCGATGACGAAGCGAAGGCGTTGCTTGGTAGTGAACCTGGGCCGATTTTTATCTTCGCTGGCCTGCTTGGTTTGGCACAGGGACTCGACCAAATTCTTGATCTCGCCAAGTCGTTGAGCGATGAGACTCCCGGGCGATTCGTGCTGGTAGGCGAGGGACCGGCACGAGCTGATCTGGAACGCCGAATTCAGGCAGAGGGGATTTCGCGAATCAAGATCGTCGCTGCACAGCCCCGCGAGCGTGTTCCCGCTTTGCTTGCGGCAGCGGATGCAGCCGTGATCAGTTTGGGCATGGCTATTCCTGGCGCGGTTCCCAGCAAGATCTACGAAGCGATGGCATCGTCTCTGCCGATTCTATTGGTCGCTGACGGCGAACCGGCCCGGCGAATCAATGCGTCAAAATGCGGATTGACTGTTTCGACGGGAGATCATCAAGCATTGGGGGAAGCATTCCGGCGATTGGCCAGCGACGAGACTCTACGCGAGGAACTTGGCAAACACGGAAGGCATGCAGCAGAAACTCTTTATAATCGTGACGGCATCGCTGACGTTTTGGACCAATTCCTGCGCAGTCGCTTGCCGAACCGTCAATCGTTTGAAAGCGAGAGCCCAAATGGGTGAATTGCCCGTATCTTCGGAGACACTCAACGCGAAACGTGTGCTTTGTGTCTATGAAAATCATCCGGTCTCGACTTCATCGACGCTTGCCGTGCCTCGTTTGCTGGCACAGTTGACCGAAAGTCTGGCCGCAAAGAATCCATCGACTGAGTTTGTCACGATCTGCCCGGGAGGCGGAGACGTGAAGGGTGCCAAAAGCATTGCGGCGAATCTGAGCTTGCCATCGCGGGCGATCTGCCGTGTGACCAATAGCCGAATCTTCCAGTCCGTTCGCACAGGCTCGGGTCCTGAATCCACGATTCAGTACCAACGGATGCGATCGGCGCTCAAGCCACTGGCCAATGGCGTTGACCAACAGACGATTGTCATCTGCGCGACTATCTCCTCGGCGATTCTAGCGAGAAAGATCTTGCGCAACCCTCGTATCGTGTACTGGGTTCAAGGCATGCCACGTGTTGGGCAGGAGGCGATTGCGTCGCGGGCAGTCGCCGCATCGGATGCGATTGTTGCGCCGTCGCAAGCGATTTACAACGATCTGTTCCAACTGATCTGTCGAGATCGTTTCGCGGCACCAGTTTGGGTCGTTCCAAACTCCATTGACAGCTCGCAATTCCAATCGACGTCCGTTGAATCGAAAGCTGCCACGCGAAATCGTCTGGAACTGAGCCCGGATGCGAGGGCGATCATGCATATCGGGCGTGCTCCGGAGAAGGGCTTGCTTGTGGCGAAGACAGCACTCGCCATCGCGAAATTCGACCGCCCCGTGGTGCTGATTTCCGCCGGAGGTAAAGAGAAAACCCGAACCAGACTTTCCGATCACGTCGAGGTTTTGGAGGTCGGTCGTGTTTCACCTGACCAGCTATGCGAGATCTATCAGGTTTGTGACTTGGGTTTGGTTCCAAGTGTGTGGTGGGAGAACTGCCCGTTGGCACTGATCGAGATGCTATCTCTTGGTTTGTGCACGATTGGGTCACGCGTCGGAGGGATTCCCGAGATGATCCATCACGAACAAACCGGTCTGTTGATCGACGCACCCAATGATGTGGCAGCCTGGGCAGTTGCAATCGAGGGCCTACTTCGCGACGATGAATACCGTCAAAGTCTGGGTTCCGCAGCAAAACAATCTGTCACGGGACGTTTTGACCGCGATAGGATCATGAACGATTGGACAGCGTTGCTGAACGTGGTCTCAAACGACAAATTAGCCGACTGAACAGACTGAACATCACTTCGGGGGAAGTTAAATGATGACGCTGACGCAGCTTGCAAATCTGTACCACTCAGACAAAGGTGACACGGTTGGCTGTTGTCATCGATACGCATCACTCTACGAAACGATCCTGGCCCCATTTCGCGACAAGCCGATATCGTTTCTTGAAATCGGGCTACAACGCGATGTTTGCCAACATCAGCCGGATTGTCCATCGCTTCGTATGTGGCTGGATTTTTTTCCCCAAGGCGACATCAACGGATTCGACATCTCCGATTTTAGCGACGTGCAGATCGATCGCGCAACGATCTTTCAGGGCGACCAAGGAGACCCAGCTGCATTGCAAAGCGTGGCGGAAAAGGTGGGCCCATTCGACGTGATCATTGATGACGGTAGTCACGCGTCACACCATCAACAGATTACGGTTGGAAACTTGTTTTCGCACCTGAAACCTGGGGGGCTGTTCATCATTGAGGACACACATTGGCAGCCCCAGCGGCAAGCCGAAGTGAGTGACGGGGTTGATACGACGCTTGAGGTTTTCAAGCGGTTTGCGATCGATGGACAACCACTGCAGTCTTCCTATTTCAGTGAATCGCAACGGCAGGATCTCGAACAGAACATTTTTCGTTGCACGTTTTCCCATCCGTGCGAGATCACGAGTCCGTCACAAAGCGGACAACGATCTGCAGTACGAAATTTGGTTCGTCGCTTCAAAGGTAAGAAGGATTTATCCGTTCGCCCTTTCAAATTGATCGTTCTTGAAAAACAATCATTTCGAAATGACCCAGGTTGCGAGAGCGTCAATGCGCAACTGATGTAGCTCTCGCCCCGAGCAGCTTGCGGAGCAAAACCAGCATTTGAATCCGGGGGAACATGGTCTCCCCACGGGTAATCTCGTCGCTCAGACCACATACGTTCGTCGCGTCCGTGTACGATAGTCGCGCCGCCCAAGGTCGGCTTTGTCTCAAAGCGTAGTTCGTCATGAGTGTCCCCAGCGAGTCATCAGCTGTGCCAATAATTTGCCGGCAGCGGTCCAGCAACGGACACCACGCACTTCGCGAGCAACTCATGGCAAAGCGAACCGTTGCTTTGCTGGTCGCTGCGTTCGGCCTGTGTGTCCTTTCACCGGTGATTTTGCCGATTCGACAGCCCTCGCCGACTTGGCGACCCAATCGCATTGCAACGGACCACAACGATCTCGCTGGTCACTTGACGTCTTTTCGTCCACCCATCGGTGGGCGGTGTGCTGGCCTGACTCCGCTTGGCTGCGCCCCAATTTCGGAACTGTCTGCGAGTGGAATTGAGCTTCAAGCTGCTTTTCGACCTGAATTCATCTCGCCGGACCGGTACAATGTTCAGTGCGAAGCGTCCTTGAAACTGCTCTTCGACTCATCTATCCATCATTGCTACGAGCCGTTCTTCGCTTTTGAAAGCGAAGCGAACGTTATGGCTCTTCACAAGGCAGGGAAACCAACCATGTGGAATGGCTCAAGTCTGCGCGCCAAACGAATCCGCAAGCCAGTCTTTTCCCTACGGAACTTGCTGGTGCAGCAACTCGAATCGCGATTGATGCTGGCCGGCGATAGTACGCCTGTCGTGGTCAAACCTGTTCCAGACATTGTCGCGAAGCCGGACGTCCCTTTTCAGTTTGATCTTCAGCCAGCCGGAGCTGTGGTTTTCGGATACGACGTTGGTGGGCGAAACTTGAACGCCAGTGATAACTATTTGGCGAGCACAGTTCGATTCTTCAAAGAGTGGGAAGAAGTTACCTTCACGAACAATTCCATCATCACTCGAAATAACTACCGCGCGGCGATGCTGGAAGAAGTTCCCAGTGCGCAATTGCTAAGTGACTTTCAATGGCGTGACAATCACTACGTCACGAGCGAGGCTCGCCCCTTCGTCCTTGGAACCCGTTCCCAGACCGCGAACGACTGGCTTTCGAGAACCGGATTGGATGACGGCAGCACTTTTGTTAGCGAGCCAGAATCCAATCACATTGTCGTACGACCCAACGCCTACGAGCCAGGTCGTGGACATGCGGTTGTCTATAACTGGCAGCAACAAAGCCACGTCGATATCGACTTGTCGGGCGTCGTTGAAGTGGGCGCAGCATTTGAGATTTCCAATGTGCTAGATCTAAAGGGCGATCCTGTGGTCGCTGGCGTCTACAACGGCGGAACCGTCTCGGTACCGATGGCCGAGGTCGTTTCACCGGTTCCACTGGGCCACCAACCGTATGCTCCCCTGTTAGTCGACCAAGAGTTCAGCACGTTTCTGATTGTTTCGGATGCCGATCCAGTACCCCCTACGGGCAATCAGTTTTACGTTTCAACCGATGGCACACCCAGCGGAAACGGCAGCATGGCCAACCCGTGGGACTTAGCGACAGCCTTCGCTCACCCAGCCTCAGTCCAACCTGGGGACACGATTTGGATTCGCGACGGGACTTATAGCGGAAGATTGACCAGCAAGCTCACCGGCACTGCGGCCAATCCCATCACAGCACGGGCAGAGCCAGGTGCAACGGTTCGCTTGGACCTGAATCTTGGAAGTCCTCAAGTCGGCAAGTTACTGACCATCGACGGACAATACGCTCATTACCAGGGCATAGAAGTCCTCAATAGCGATACATCGTCACGAACCACGTCGACGGCTGGTTCGTGGCCACTGGACATCAATCGCGGTGACTTCAATGTGCTTGGTGATCACATCAAAATCATCAACTTTGAAATTCACGACCTGGACAACGGCATTGGCTATTGGTCCAAAGGTGACGGCGGAGAAGTCTATGGATCAATGATTTACAACAACGGCTGGATTGGCCCAGACCGAAATCACGGGCATGCGATCTACTCTCAAAACACGGGCGTGTTGAGAACATTTTCTGACAACATCGCCTTCAACCAATTCCGCAATGGAATCAAAATCTATGGATCAAGCAATGCGGCGTTGAAGAACTATAACCTGGAGGGAAACGTCTCGTTCAACAACGGCGGAGCCACCGGCGAAGGGTTCTCAGGGACGTTCCAGTATTTGATTGGCGGCGGCAGTTTGGCGGAGGACATCACGTTCAAAGAGAATCATTCGTACGTTGGGTTGCGTTATTTTAGTGACGCGGACGTCGGCGATACTCTGCGATACACCGCGAGGCAGACCGACGGCAGTCCCTTGCCTCGCTGGTTAACGTTCTACGGAAGCGAAGGCTTCTTTGTTGGTTCACCGACGGCCAGCGATGTTGGCACGATCGATGTAGAGTTGACAGTCTCGGACTCCAGCGGAGCGTCGGTCCAAGACGTGTTTCGAATCACCATTGGATCGCCAGACGAAAGCGGTCCTTCGCTGGCTTCCCTCATCGTCGATTTGAATTTAGACCGTGGCGAGACATTTGAATATTCAATGGCTGGTAATTTCCACTCCAGCAGCCCGCTGACTTACTCGCTTACCAGCGACGAAACCGCGCAGCCATCATGGTTGTCCATCAACTCTCAGACCGGAGTGTTGCATGGCATCGCTCCGAACGATCCATCGACCACTTCGGCAACGATCACTGCAACGGATGCATCGGGATCCTCCGTTTCTGATGTGTTCAATATTGTCGTGGGAAACGAGTGGGCAGATGGAGCTGATTTGCGACTGAGCGTGACAAGTCCATCAGCTGTTGTCCGTGATGACGCGATCACTTATGCCGTTTTGGTCACCAATGATGGTCCCGATCTGGCAACGGGTGTCGTGTTGTCCAACGCCTTACCACCGGGAACAACACTGATATCCGCGTCCGACGAATGTCAGTTTGACGAATCGGATCTGTCCTGCATGATCGGAAACTTAGCCGTTGGGGATTCCTTTGAGCTACAAGTGATTGTCTCAGCTGAAGCCATTGGAGTCATGGAGAACCGCGTCACTGTCTCAAGCAATTCTGAGGAACGAAATCCCAGCAACAACGAACAAGTCTCTCAAACCATTGTTTCACCTCCGCCGGCCGACTTGCGAGTTGCCATGACGACTTCCAATCGTGTGGTCGCCGGAGAACAACTATCGCTCGCCATTTCGATCAACAGCGACGGCCCTCGACCAGCTGACGATATCGTCCTGACGACGAACTTGCCGGCGGGAACGGAGTTTGTTTCGGCGACCCTCCCCTGTGAGAGTCAACAGGAGTCCATTCGTTGCAACATCGGTGCACTTGATGCGGGCGAAACGCGAGAGCTGACGCTTATCCTGGGCACCAGCCAGCCGGGCAGCTCGCAGATTTCTGTTGCTCTGGCGTCGGCGACTTTGGATCCCAACTTAGCGAACAACCTCGCCGATGTTTCGATCTTGATTGTCGGTCCAGGCGAAGTCAGCGACACTATTTTTGTCAGTTTTCACACGCCTGGTGTGATAGGCGGAGTGCCCTACGACGACGAGGACATTCTTGCCTACAACGAAACGACCGATCAATGGTCACTTTACTTTGATGGTTCAAAAATTGGGCTGGCGACTCGCGATCTAGACGCTTTTCACATCCAGGACGACGGCAGTCTGCTACTGAGTGTCGATAACACGCTCAGGCTTGACGGAATCGGCTTGATTCGTGATTCAGACATTCTGAAGTTCACTCCGATTGCCCACGGCACTCTGACTGCAGGAAGTCTCGAGGTCTACTTGCGTGGATCTGCTGTTGGTCTGAGTCCAGGAACTGGAGACATCGATGCGATTAGCGTTGCCCCAGACGGCCGCATCGTCATTAGCACGCTTGGGAGATTGCGGACGGACAATGTGTGGGCCGATGACGAAGACCTAGTAGTTCTCAATAACGGCGTTTTCGGCGAACAATCCGACGGGACATGGGAGTTGTACTTTGACGGATCAGAGCTTGGATTGTCGGCCTCGGACGTTGCGGGCACCTCGATTGATGGGTCCAACGGTGACGTCAATCTAACGGTTGAACGCACCGTCAGAGTCGATGGTGAATTTGTCGAGGGAGTTGACATCATCACTTACCAAATCGGAGTCGATGATGCGGCAACGCGTTTTGATGGTTCGTTGCTCGGATTGACCAACAGAATGTCGCTTGACGGAATTCAACTCGGCCGGCTGACTGGCAATGAAGTCTTTGGCAATGAGATCATTTACCTCAGCACCAACAGCAATACTCGCGTGGGCGGTTTGGTCGCCGCAGATGAAGACATCCTCTATCACGATACACGAACGGGCGCATGGGGGGTTTTGTTTGACGCATCGGATCTTGGAATCCGTGGTGATGTTGACGCATTCGATGTACTACCCGACAGCAGTCTCTTGCTCAGCTTCGATGCGAAGGTCACACTGCCAAACGTCGGACAGGTTGAACCGGCGGATATCCTGCGGTTTGTTGCTACTTCAATCGGTGAACAGACTTCCGGCGAGTTCGAATTCTACTTCGATGGCTCCGACGTTGGATTGTCGAGCAAGACAGAGAACATTGACGCGATCACCTTGGACGCGGACGGAAGTTTGTTGGTCAGCACCAGCGGAAACTTCTCAGTATCCGATATCGATGGTCGTGATACAGACCTACTTCGTTTTCGACCAACCGAACTGGGTGAGCAAACCAGTGGCAGTTGGGAATTGTTCTTTGCTGGCGGCGACGCTCAACTGGAAAGGGCTACCGAAGACATCGTGGGTGTCTCAATGAACCAAACGGGGACTCTAGAACTAACGACGCTAGGGCAATTTTCCACCGACGACTCCGCGGGAACTGGAAGCGACATTTTTCAGTACTCCGACGACCAGATCGACACGACGCTTGCGATTGTCTTTGCGGGATCGGATCACAAGCTCCGTCGAAGCCTTGATGGAATCGATGTACGACGATTCGATACCGTCAGTCGGCCAAGTAAGCAGTTACAAGCTATCAGTCTGGTCGCCGCTGCGGCAGAGAGTTTGGTCCTGGGCGTCAGTGCGGTCCGCACGGTCGCTGGAAGTGACCAAACCCTGAAGATCATCGCTGACATTGACGACTCAGTCGACATTGGCTCCGGATGGCAACTCGAGGAACCCGTCGTTCAAGAGGGTCGAACCATCCACCAGCTGACGCAAAATGGTTTTGTGATCGAATTGGACAATGGGCGGCCATGGCACAATCCCGCGCTAGCTCAGGACGTCAATGGCAGTGGTCGGGCATCGGTGCTCGACGCATTGACCGTGATCAATCGTTTGCACAGCGATGCTGATTCCGCAGTTCCCATTGTGTTCGATGCCGTGGTGCCAACCTACTATGACGTCAATGATGATGGCTTCGTCACTGCGATTGACGCTTTGCAAGTCATCAACTTCATTGGCAAGACTGCGCAAGAAAAAGTGGATGGACCAGTCGATGACGAATGGTTAGACGATCAGTCCTTCATCGATGGTGAGCTCGATACGTTACTGACGAATGATTCGTCGCAGCCCGAGTTCGATGTGGATGAACGCGAATTCGGCGGCAGAACGACCGTGGATCAAGCCATCACGCTATTGTTCTAGGCTTGCATCGTTGATGCTTGATGAGATTGGTGTACTCTGCGAATCACGGCTCTTCCAAGAGCCCGATCAGGAGACTATTCTCGGCGGGATTGGTCCTCCCCGGCGGACACTCGTTTCTGAATCTCATTGCAGGCCCCAGCCATGTCGATTCCTACTTCGTGCCACTGACGCCGACCAAACTCAATCGATGACCATCACTTGGCAGAAGTCGTGAACACCGTGGTAACCATGGCCTGAAATGAGCAAGACAGACAGCAACGAAGAACCGATCCAAGTTCCCTTTTTCCGGCCAGACATTAGCGAGGACGCCGTCGCGGAAGTCGCGGAGTGCATTCGCTCCGGATGGCTGACCACTGGGCCGCGGGTAAAGCAGTTCGAGAAAAACTTTGCTGCAAGCGTTCTAGGTGAACATGCCGTCGCCGTCAATTCTTGCACCGCTGCGCTCCATTTAGCCGTCGAGGCGTTGGGGCTTCAAGCGGGGCAGGGAGTCCTCGTCCCCACCATGACGTTCGCAGCAACCGCAGAAATTGTGTTGTACCGCGGAGCCATCCCGATCTTGGTGGACTGCGATCCCGAAACATTCAACATGGATTTGCACGACGCAGCGGCAAAGCTGAAAGCGCATGCCGACATTGCAGTCGTGGGAATCATCCCAGTTCATGTCGCCGGACAAATGATGGACTTGGATCAGATCGACGCGTTCGCTGAGGAGCATGGATTGTGGGTCGTGGAAGATGCCGCGCACGCGTTTCCATCCGCCTTTCGTAGTGGCCCTGATGCACCGTGGCGAAGATGTGGCGAGAACACATCACGCGTCAGTTGCTATTCTTTCTACGCCAACAAAACGATCACCACGGGCGAAGGCGGCATGGCGGTGACAGCGGACGAATCGTTGGCCGATCGCATGCGACAAATGTCGCTACATGGGCTCTCGCATGATGCTTGGAAGCGATACCAGGGAAGCTCCGCTTGGGATTATCGCATCGTCGCCCCCGGCTATAAGTACAACATGACAGATGTGGCGGCATCCATTGGGCTACATCAACTCGCGAGAGCCGAGGAGTTGCGGCTTGAGCGTGAAGAGATCGCGGACTTCTACGACGAAGCACTTCGTGATCTTCCGCAGTTGGACCTGCCGGTGAGACTGCAAAACCGAATTCACTCTTGGCATCTCTATCCGCTTCGACTGCGATTGGATCGGTTGACGATCGATCGCAATGAGTTCATGGAACAATTGCGTCAGCAAGGCGTTGGCTGCTCGGTCCACTGGAGACCGCTTCACCTGCACACGTACTACGAGGAGAACTGGAAGCCAACAGACTGCCCGGTAGCGACCGAGGTTTGGCAACGACTGGTCACGCTACCGGTATTCCCTGGCATGCGTGACGAGGAGCGGACACACGTGGTCAGCACGGTTACCAACCTGTGCCAGGCGAGCACATAGCGATGGCCAAACGCATCATGGACCTGCTGGTCTCCTCCCTCGGAATCGTGATTCTGTCTCCCTTCCTGATCATGATTGCGATCGCTGTCCGGGTGACATCCCCCGGTCCGGTTCTTTTCCGGCAAACACGAGTGGGTCGAAATCTTGAAGCGTTTCAGATCCTGAAATACCGCACGATGGTCGTCGATGCGGAGAAACTTGGTCTGCAAATCACTGCAGGTGCCGATCCGCGGATCACCTGGGTTGGTCGAATCCTGCGAAAGTCCAAGTTGGATGAATTGCCGCAACTCTTTAACGTCCTCAAGGGCGAGATGAGCCTGGTTGGTCCCCGGCCAGAAGTCCCCAAGTATGTCGAAATGTTTCGAGACGAATTCCAGCGTATTCTGGTCGTGCGTCCTGGCGTGACGGACCTGGCTTCGATCAAGTATCGAGATGAATCTGAGATTCTGAGTGAGGCCGAGGATCCCGAGCAGGCCTACATCGACCAAGTATTGCCCGACAAGCTGAAATTGTCGGAGGAGTATGCACTTCATTCTTCGATTGCGTTGGACTTCTGGATACTCTGGAAGACATTCCTACGCATCTTGAGCTGAGCGAGTTTTTCCTCGTTCGATACGATCACTCGTTATCATTTCGCCTCAATGACAAGGCAAGGAAGCGACACCGATCCTGAAACGAGAACACAGCCGTCGAGCTCGACAGCCAAGCTCTTCGTTCATGTTGGAATCCAAGTCGGGCACCCAAACGGAGGCGGGCACCATTGAGGTGAAGGTGACAGCCACGGATCAGACCGGGAAGTCAGTTTCTAATGAATTTGCGATCACGGTTCGAGGACAACCGGGCACGCCAGACGTTGTGCGAGAGCCATCGAATCGGACGCAAAGGGGTGAAGTGCTGGCACAATCCGGACAACTGGCCCCCTGATTTCAGTTCCTTCCGGCTTGTCTCTTTCGTGTCCCCCCCTCTGCGACTATCCTCGATGATTCGATTCCCAGCCCGTCTTGTAAGTCCCCTAAGTATTTACGCTGATGAGTAGCACTGCATCCTATTTTGATCGCCTCGTACAGACCGTTCAGGGCTGCGATCAAGCACAGTGGGACAATGCGATCGACAGGATCGATGCAGCTTGGCAGGCTGATCAGCAGATCATTGTGCTTGGCAACGGCGGAAGTGCCCTGGCTGCGCAGCACGCGATCACGGACTGGAACAAGAACCTGTTCATGGTTTCAGGCCATCGTTTTCGTGGTGTGTCTCTGGCTGACAACATGGGGATTTTTTCAGCCTATTCGAATGACGTTTGCTATGAAGACGTATTCTTAGAGCAGTTGCGTCCGGTCGTGCAAGCAAAGGACGTGGTGATCGCAGTTTCCGGCAGCGGGAATTCGGAGAATGTCGTTCGTGCGATCAAGCACGCCAAAGACCAAGGTGCGGACGTGATTTGTCTGACCGGATTCGATGGCGGTAAAATCCATGCGATGGCCGACTGCAACGTGCATATCGCAATCGACGACATGCAGATTGCCGAGGACATGCACTTGGTATTTATTCATGTTGCCCTCAAGGAGTTGATGCGGCGTGGTCAGGAACGTAAGAAGCAATAGTTTCCATCCCCCCCCAAGCCCCAAATTGCGTCCGATTCGGCTCCACTTTCAGGAACCGAGACCAGCGTACTTTGAGAAAATCGGGCAGGGGGAAAGCTTCCGTTCTTTGGAGCCGCGCTGAAGCACGGTACACTGCGTCCGAGCTTTTGGAGCCAAATTGGACCAACGAGTCTTCCCCGTCCTACTATCACCATTTTCTGTCGAGCCATTCGACGAATCGTTTTCATCGAGTACGCCGCGAGTGCACAAGCGCGAGAAGAACAAGGGTAAGTCAGCGGAGGCTGGAACCAAGAAAGTGGTTGTTCCGGAGGATCAAATCACGGTGGTTTCGCCTGCGCGAGATCGCAAGTCCGAGGCGATCGTGCAGCGAGTGACCGAGGGCCTGATGAGGCGTGATTCGCGCCGCCGTGTACGCGTCTTCTTTCGCCGCATTTTTTTCTGGGCAGTGACTGCTGGCGTGCTATACGGCGCTTGGCGGCTCCGGGAACATTGGTTACCGATGGATCTGCTGAACAATTGGTGGGCAGATATCGAATCGAAGTTAGTACCGGTGCTCTTCCCCGAGGAATGAGTCGCGTTTGTTTCTCCGAGCGTGCTAGAACGAATAGAAGTCCTCTGGAACCGTTTCGGTTGGTCGCCAATCCACGTCGCCCGCTTCGACACCTCGGTACTCCAGAAACGA
This sequence comes from Rubripirellula sp., assembly GCA_045110715.1. Taxonomy (GTDB): domain Bacteria; phylum Planctomycetota; class Planctomycetia; order Pirellulales; family Pirellulaceae; genus Rubripirellula. The sequence continues at coordinate 2,248 of JBGCGI010000010.1, read as the reverse complement.
CTCTGCTGCCCACTCACCTCCAGATTGCGGGCGTTTGCTGCCTGCTGATTTGATCCACTGAAACGTGGCACCAGCATCCAGTTCCCCAACTCGTACCAATCCGAGCAACAAGACGACCAAGTGTTTGCACATCGAACCTTGTAGCCCCATGCAATCGGAAAGCTCGGGTGTGGAGCAACCATAGCGGCCATCCGCCTTGATCCAAGGCGCGTAAATGGTTCCGTGTCCGGTTTGGCTGCGGACGATTCCTACCACACGATCCTTGTTGGCTTTGGAGTACAACTGAAAGCTCTCTTTCTGAAGCATCTTTAGAGCTCGCTGGACCTTCCTCTCGTCTGCGACCGAGTAGATGCCTCCCACGAAGGAGGCGAAGTCCATCTGCTTGGATTTCGTCGAACCTTCAACACGCACCAGTTCGAGAAACCCTGACTCGTCAACGATGACGACTTTTCCGCCCGCCTGCTGCAGGGCCTGCGCTTCACGGATGGCTGCCGTTTTTCCTTTCGCTCGCCGGTTTCCAACGACCAGGAAATCCAACTTGCGATCAATCGCCGTGGAGACCTTGCCTTTGACCTCGGTCACCATGCCTTCCAAAACATCGTGCATCTCGCTCGGGCAGCAATCGAACTCACCGCAGAAGCAGAATGATTTTCGAGCGACAACTGCCCGAACCATCTCTCTGTAGGCAGCTTCGTCAAGAATCAACAGTTTCTGCTCGCCTTTGGCGGCACGTTTCTGTAGCTGGATTCCCTTCTTTTTGGCGTCGGCACGGCCCGTCCCCCGTTTGTCACCGAGAACCAGGATTTCGAGGGCCGTATCAACCTGGGTACGTAATTTGGCACCGTGCTCCCGAGCCAGAGATTCCGGCGAACGGCGGTGATACTGAGGCCAATACGCAAACTGGCCATAAAAGGCGATCGATTTTCCATCGAGATCGGAGCAGTTGAGTTTCTTGGCCACGGGATATCCTTTGGTCGGGAGCACTCGATTTGGGATAGTAGAACCGAACCGTTTGCTGAGTTCACCCTCCCAATAGCAAGGGATCGGACTACATTCGGGCAAAGCTGGCGATATTGGCCCCGCTGGTCAGTTTTCCTTACCACCGCAACAATTCAGCCAACATTTTTTGACGCTGACGCGGCAACTCGAATTCCCCCCGTGACTCAAGTCCCCCGAGACCATGTTGATGCCCAACTGGGACCCCACTTCCTGGAGGTCAAAAACCGCCCTCCAGCAACCACAGTACGACGATCAAGGTGCACTCGAGTCGGTGTTGGAGACGATCGCTGATCGCCCACCCCTGGTGACGAGTTGGGAGGTTGACCGACTCAAAGCACAACTGGCACTGGCTGCTCAAGGTGACGCATTCTTGCTTCAGGGCGGCGATTGCAGCGAGAGCTTCCGGGCTTGTCGCGCCGACCCAATTGCTAAGAAGCTCAAGGTGCTGTTGCAGATGAGCCTGGTTCTCGTCTACGGGATGCAAAAGCCCATCATCCGAGTCGGTCGGATCGCGGGGCAATACGCCAAGCCACGATCAAAAGACACCGAAACGAAAGATGGCGTCACGCTGCCTTCTTATCGGGGCGACTGTGTCAATCGCAGTGGCTTCACCGAAGAAGAGCGTCGTCCTCGTCCCGAGTATTTGATGGGAGCCTACGAGCGTTCATCACAAACGTTGAACTACGTTCGCGCTTTGACCGAAGGTGGCTTTGCCGATATCAACCATCCCGAGAACTGGGAACTGGATTTCGTCACACAGTCGTCTCGCAGTGAGGAGTATCACCAAACCGTTCGTGGGATCGGAGATTCGCTTCGCTTCATCGATACGATCGGTGGGGTGACCCGAGCAGATCTTTCGCGAGTCGATTTCTACACGTCCCATGAAGCGTTGCTGTTGCCCTATGAAGAAGCGTTGACCCGAAAGGCGCTTAGCGGTGAGGGTTGGTACAACCTGGGCACACACTATCCGTGGATTGGAGATCGAACCCGAGACTTTGACGGTGCCCATGTCGAGTACTTTCGCGGCATCAAGAATCCGATTGGCGTGAAAGTCGGACCTACGGCAACACCTGAGAGTGTCGTGCAGCTGCTAGAAAAGCTGAATGAAGGTCGTGAAGTTGGTCGGATGACGCTGATCTGTCGATTTGGTGCCGATCGAATCGCAGAAAGTCTGCCACCGTTGATCTCAGCTGTCGAGCGTTCCCGTCATCCGGTGCTGTGGTCGGTGGACCCGATGCATGGCAACACC
>JBGCGI010000009.1:0-60299 GCA_045110715.1 Rubripirellula sp. | reverse complement strand
CATAGCCTGCGATATGACCCTCAGCTACAAGCCGTTGCGGAGCGTCGTGCCCAGACAATGGCCTCGATGGGATTGAAGAACCATCCTCCTGGATCGTTCTCACCAGGACGATACGAGGGAGTGGGATGGTCCAGCTCATATGCGCCGTCAGGAGTATCGGCATGCTTCACGACCGATACACGCATGCAGGCCGCAGGCGCCGCCATGGCGACCGGTCGGGACGGAGTCTACTTCGCGGTCGTGTATCGCTAGAAAGGCGTTCTCAGGCAGCAACAGGCGTCTCGCAGGCAGCAACGGGCTTCTCTCAGGCAGCAACGGGCTTCTCTCAGAGCGCGAGTGAAGACCAGAAATCCGTTGGGTCGTTGCTCCGCGGGACTGTCGCACGCGGATGGCCAATCGCGGCCTCCCTCGTGATGTGTTGCCTGCTATCACCGTTAGGTTCTGCACAGGAGCTGCAACGAACAGCTCCGCAGACCCCGGCGCGAAGGGTCCAACGCCCCTCCGCTCCAATGGCAGCGGAATCTGAGGAAGCTCAAGCCCGTTCTGCCATGCAATGGCTGGCGACGATAGCCGCCAAGAAGGCACCCAGGACTTTTGACGGCGACAAGGATTGGGGAAAAACCAAGCAAGTCTGGTCCGGCGTGAAGATTCGCCGCGAAGGTTTACAGCTAAAAACTCATCGTCGGTTTCGCGAGCTCGAACAAGGCCGCTGGGTCAAGTACGAGATCGAATTGCCCGTCTCGGTGGCGGACTCGCTGACCATCAGCGAGGTCGTACCGGTGACCAACCCGACCGGTCAGAAACGCTGGAACGTCAGTGCCACTCTCGCGACACCGCTTCAGTTCACCGCTCGCGTCCAACGATGGAATTTGGGGGTCAAGATCTTCAGCGTCACAATCACTGGACACATGAACGTCCGCTTGTCGACGAAGACATCGATTGGCTTCGTGACCGACTACAGCGAGATCCCGCCGGCGTTTGTGATTGACCCCGTTGTTCACGAAGCTGAATTGGTCATGGAACATTTTGAAGTGGATCGTGTCAGCCGAATTGGCGGTGATGTCGCCGAACAGTGGGGCAAGATGATCGAAGAGACTCTCGTCGATCGCTTCGTCAAGAAAGAGAACGAACGATTGGTCAGTAAGCTGAATCGATCGATCGACAAAGAACGTGACGACTTGCGTCTCTCGACAGCCGATTGGCTATCGAAATGGACCACCGATTGATCTGCTCTTGGTTAGGCACGCAGTTGCTGCAGCTTCTCTTTCGCAGCCCCGTCATCAATCGCCGTCTTGGCCAGAACGCTACCATCAGTGAGCGTCGCCACCTTGCCAACCAACAGCAGGGCCACGGCCGTTCCCGCCACCACGGTGTCACAGCACGGACCGGGTTCGCCGTCGAACATCCGCTGAATGATCCCAGCGCTCTCGGCAGGATTCGCTGCAGCGAGCGCCTCGATTCCAACCGGCAGTAAATCGAAATCGCTGGCCGACCAAGCGTGGTTGACTTGCGCCTCGCCGCCTACTTCCAACGCAGTGGTGGTGCCTTCCAAAGAAACTTCGTCTTGCCCGTCCGACGCGTGGACGACGAAGGATCTTTCGGTGCCCAATTCGCTGATCGCCGCGGCGACCTTCTGTTGCGCATCCTCGGTGGAGGTCCCCAACAACTGATGGGTCGCGCCGGCAGGGTTGCACAATGGCCCCAACAAATTGAACAACGTCTTGACGCCCAACTTGCGTCGCACGCCGACCACGTGACGCATGGCAGGATGCAGTTTGGCGGCAAAGCAAAAGCAAATGCCAATTTTGTCCAACCGCTCGGCAACACCGTCCGCATCGGACTCGATTTTCACTCCCAGCTCTTCGAGGACATCAGCCGATCCGGTCAGGCTCGTCGCCTTTCGATTGCCATGCTTGGCGACCGGAACACCACAGGCTGCGGCGACAATCGCGACCGCAGTGCTGATATTGAACGTCCCACTGCCACTACCGCCGGTACCGCAAGTATCCAACAGCACATCGTGATGGTGGGGAATCCTGGTCATGTGCCGGCGCATCGCGGAGGCGGCACCAACCAGCTCACTGACCGCTTCCCCCTTCTCCCGCAATGCCAACAGCAGATCCCCAACCTCCTGCTCCTGGGCTTCGCCACGCAGCATCGAGTCGATCAGATCGCTTGTTTGTTCACTGGTCAGGTCCGTTCCCGACTGTGCGAGTTCGATCGCGGATTGAAACGAGGACATGGGGCAAATCGGCCTGAAGGGGAATGAGATTCAAAAAATCGTGGATCGACGAGGGCGGACTGCCCTGGATCGGGGTCGTACGGCGGCCCTGGTGTCTCTAAACTTATCGCATGACACGTAAGATTATCATTGATTGCGATCCTGGGATCGACGACGCCATCGCTATTTGTATCGCCCTTTTCGACCCGCGTGTCGAGGTCTTGGCGATTACCCCCACCACTGGAACGATCGACGCCGCCCAGGCAACGACCAACGTGACCGGAATCGTGGGCCTCTTGGACCCGCCGCGTTATCCCCGCATTGGCACCGCCAACCCCATCGATGACGCGTCCGTTTTCGATGACAACCACTTGCACGGACACGATGGCTTGGGCGGAATCGGATTCCAACAATCCGGCCGGCAGCACCAAGCCTCCAGCGATAAAGTGATCAGTGAATTGGTGAATCAGCATCCCAACGAAATCACGTTGCTGTGCTTGGGCCCGCTGACGAATTTAGCCCGCCTCTGCCGCAGGGATCCAACCACCATTCCGCTGCTGAACAATGTTGTGATCAGTGGGGGATCGGTGACTCATCCAGGCAATGCAACCACGTCGGCCGAGCGTAATTTCTTCTTTGATCCGGTCAGTGCTTCAGAAGTATTTGCATCAGCGACCACCAAGAGCCTCGTCCCGCTGGATGTGACCGAAGAGGTTTGCTTCGGTGTCGAGCTGCTCGAACAACTACCGTCAAAATTCTCGCGAGCGGGTGCGTTGCTCCACAAGCTGCTTCCGTTCGCATTCCGGACCGCTCACCAACACTTGGGACGCGAGCTGATTCCATTGTACGATCCAACGGCATTGATGTCGGTGCTCGAGCCCGATCTTTTCACCTGGGAAGAGATGGCCGGCAAAGTGGAAGCACAAGGAGAGCTGACGCGTGGATCAACCGTCTTCGATCAACGTTTGCGCCGAGAGTGGCCTGTGAACATGGAGGTCGCCACTGCAGTGGACGTGAGCGAAGTCACCGCTGCGATCATCCGCGGCTTGCGATACGCTGGACAGCGTAGCGAATGAAATCGCGATCAGTCCTGATATCGAATCGTCGGGGAAGGCAACAACAGTTCCTGAGCCGAGTAATCAGGGATCGTCTTTTCTAACTCAAGCACTTCATGTTGGCGCGGCCCGTAGCCATCGAGCATCACATGAGTCACCAGGGCAACGATCAATTCGTTTCGGCGAATTTCGCTGCTTTGGCGTCGAAACAGCTTTCCAACGATCGGCATCCTGCCAAAGATTGGCACAAACGCCTCCGACTGAATGTCGTCTTCGCGTATCAAGCCACCGATGATCACACCGCCGCCATCTTGCATCAGAATCGTGGTCTGAACTTCGGTGGTCTCTTCTTCGGGAAAACCATTTTGCGTGATCTTGCCCCCAGAGACTTTGGGGAGCACTTCCATCAACACGTTGCCATCCGCCGTGATGATGGGGCGAACCGTCAATACAATTCCCACGTCCAAGAACTCGACGCTTTGCACCGTCGTGGTCTGGGTGGTCGTTGAAACCGAATAGGGCAAACGTTGCCCAATCTGGATCTTGGCTTCCTGATGGTTGACCACGGACAATTTCGGTGAAGCAAGCGTTCGTGAATTCGTATTCGCACGAATCATTTCAATCAAACCCTGCATGTCGCTACCATTGACCCGCAGCGTCAACGCCGGACCACTTGGTGTCTCATCAGCGAAACCACTTCCTTCCAAAGTGACCTGGCTGTTCTCAACATCCGCAAGACCTTTCAAGTTGATTCCATGTCGCTCTTCGTCCGTCAGAGCGATCTGCAGGACGTGCGCTTCGACCAACACTTGACGCGGCGCAATGTCAATTTGCGAGATGTACTGTGCGATGCGCTGATGGGCCGCCGCGGTGTCTTCGACGACCAAAATCTCTCGTGTCTTCAGCTGATCGGATCGATCAGCCTGGCTGACGTACGCGTTTCCGACGGGCGAAAGCAGGCCGTTGGCCACAGCTTCTACGTCGGTCGATGACACGTAGTCCAGCGGATAGACCTGCAGGCGGCGCCCCTGAACGCGAGGATCCATTCCAACCGCAGATGCTCCGGTCACGTACAGCAGATTGCCCACGCGGTGCCAGGAGAAACCGGCCACACCAAGAATCGCATCCAACACTTCGTCAAGCTGGGCGCCACGGATACTGACCGTCACAGGTCCGCTGACTTCCGGGCCAATGACCAAGTTCAAACCATGATGATCGGCAATCATCCGTAACACAGATTTCAGCTCGGCGCCCGTGGCGACCAAGTTCACCAATCCTTCCTCACCAGCGAGGTTCACATTGGCATCAAGTGGCTGCGTCGCAATCGGAAGCAGCACAGTCTCGCCGGCAACCTGTCGCACCATACCGCGGGGCGCCGGCAACGTCGGAACAACCTGGCTTGCCTTCACAAAAGATGTCGATCGCTGTTTCGGATCTGGAACGGACTTGAGATCCACCTTCTCCTTCACCGATCGCAATTGGGATCGCAAGCTCGATGGGATCGCAAACACTGAATCGCTGTCCTGTCGCTCAGGAGATTGCCCATTGCAAACAGCGCAGCCCACAACCAAGAGCAAAATGACTCCCCAGGTTGTGCCTCGCGGTGTGTGCATTTGCAGACCTGATCGTTGGCAATCTGATTCAGTGAGTCCGTAGAATCGGCACAATCTGAATATTCGATACAACTGCTATCGGCACAAACACGATCGCCCGGCAGCACAAATCACCCAGTTTTCCAATCAGGGGAGGCTGGCAAAAAGGTTTTCCAGGCTGTGAATCGGCGGCATCAAGACGAATAACGCTCGCCCAAGCAGCGCAGATGCGTCCTCGCCAACTCCGCCCGAGCACCGTGATTCGCTCGGTCAGATGCGTCGACCACCCGTTCCAACAAGTCCGTGTAGACGTGCATCGGACCTGCCCCTACATCCCAGCCAGCATTCATGAAACAGGACCAAGCTCGTTCAAACTCTCCCGCCTCGTGAAACTCCGTGCCCAGATCCAGCCAGTGGTTGGTCACATGCTGCTTGGAAAAGTCTTCTCCCATCAGCATCTGCAGGTAGGCCGACTCTTCAACTGCTCGAGGATTGGTCAGCGATAAGCAGGCAACAGAGAACTTCATCGAACGATCCGACATCCAATGCGTCTTGAGACGAATGGATTGATCGGTAAACACGGAGCAGGTTGCGCCCTTCTCAAATCTCTGCTGTGCGAGCACGTCTTCCCCACGCCTCATCGCAGCGTATCCAGCGATGTCCCAGCCACAGGCAAGCTCGGAAGACAATTCCGTGATTCGCATCGCTTGCGCCTCGGCAATTTGCCAGTCTTGGTCCAACGATGATGCCTGAACCGAACGAAGTTGGTCTCGAATATCCTCCGGAATTCGCTGGTGATCGAAAACCCACTCGGCCGTTGGAGCCGCATCCAGCATCAGATCCTGTAGCGTTTGCTCCAAGTCCACCGCACTGGCCAGAGCGCTGCAAATCAGCTCGCATCGCACGGCAACCTCCGCGATTGAATGACTGATCAGAAGATCGGCCAGCTGACTTCCTTTGAGATCCGTATCGAATGCCGGTTCGACCACAGGCAGTTGCTTCAAGGCCCATCGCAGGATCGGGTCATCCGAATTCGGCAAGTCTGGTCGAGGCGTTTCGGCTGGAATCGCATGCCTGGCAGATGGGCCTGGCAGCCGATCGATCAACGCGTCGAACACTAGAGCTTCGGCGAGATCTTTGCCCCAGGGAATCCAATCACCACCACCATGATACCAGTGCACAATTTCCGAGGCCGAGTTTTGCCCCATACGAACGCACAGCCAATCGCCAGCCATGTTGCCGATCAGGGGCAGAAAGTCGCAGGACATCAGTCCTGGCCAAACAACTTCCGGTGCTCGTTCCAGCAGAGTCTGTGGGTCGACTGGCTCCCGAAACTCACTGCTTCCGATCTGCTTCCAAACTTCGCTATCGAACCAATCGGTCAACTGCTGCGACAGATCACAGCAGTAGCGATTCGCGATACGAGTGGACCATGACTCGGGCATGAACAACGTGATGAAATGAAAAGAGGAGAAGCGTCGGAATCAACGCATGTTCAGATAAGCACAGAGCAGGCGCATTGCAGGCCCATCAGGCTAGCTGCTATCGAAGACACAAGACAAGGGGAGAACAGTGATGCTCAATCCTGATCCGAAGGTCTTTCGATGACCACCGTGTATAAACGCTGCAGACGAGCCGGGTTCACGACGCCTTTGCGATCCATTCGAGCCTGCAGTTCTCCCAGGGAACTCCCCGTTTGCAGAACCGAGAGTGCGTCCTCGGCGGCCAACTGATACGGCCGAAGGCGGTGTTCCATCGCCTCGGTTCGCGCCTCTGCGAAGCAAACCTTGGCTCTTTCTCGGTCACTTTCCCGCCCCAAGCCCAACCGCTCCATTTGCTGATTCAACAAACCTGTGTGAAGATTGGCAATCACATTGGAAAACGGAAGTTGCTCGCGACGCAATCGATTGATGAAACCAAGCACTTGCCGAGCCCAGCCAGAGGCGTTTTCCTGGGAACTTTGAGCCGACAAATTCTGGAGAGCAATGATCGAACCCAACGACAACTTGGTTACCCGGATCAATTGCATCGACGAGAATGGCATTTTCCCCAACGCGGCTGCATATTCCTGATAGATTTCCCAAGCCTTCACGAAGTCGCCTTCGTAGAGGTGAACCTGTATCCATCCGATCCAAGCAAAGATATCCAACAGCTGCACTTGTTTTCCCAGTGACAACTTCATGCTTTGATAAAGTCGCTTTAGTTCTGCTGCTTCATCTCTGGCCAACCAAGAAGCACTCCCGTAGCCACCCGTAGAAACCAGCTGCTGAAATAGATCGTTCCGACGAACAGCATCGATGAACAGATGATCGGCGGACTGATGCAATTCGTCCCAGCGTCCGAGGTGCCAGTTTGCCCAGATCGCAGGCCACAGCGTATGTGCTTTCTCAAAACCGAACGTATCCTCTACTCGATCGTAATGTTCAATGCTTGATTCGACGGGCTTGACGACTTGATCCCAACGACAGGCCAAAGTGTGAGAACATGCAATGGCCGCCCACAGGTCTCCCGATGCTTCCGCGCTATTCATGTTCGCGACGACGTTTTTCAATCGCAACAAGCTCGACTCGCCTTCCATCCGGCGCGCGCCTTTGTCGTAACAAGCGAACACCGCTTCACCCACCGCACCATGCACCTGCTGCACGCGGCTCCCGTCTTTCGGAAGTAGACGAGTCGCAGCGGCGCTGAGTTCTGCCGCATATAGCCCGTCAAACATCGACATCGGACGTATCAGCGACAGACAGAGTCGTAGCCGCTGCTGCCGCTGAGCAAGATGGCTTTGCTCCAACGATGGCGTGCAAGCCAGGGGCCCCCCTTCCCGAGCTTCTTCAGCAGACTCTTCGCCAACGACTTGTTCTAGCAAAGACTTGTTCCACGGCATCAAACCACGGACATGCGCCAAGCCAACCATGACCGCACTGAACAAGCGAGGCTTTGGCTGTGGCAACCGAAGTGCCGAGGCAAGTTCTTGTAAACGCGGACGTACCTGCGAAAACCGGCCACTACGGATCAGCAATGCAATGGAGAAACTCTGACACTCGATATTCTCTCGTTCACTAACGAGAGAAGATAACTTGTCATAGCACTCCGCTGCCTTCATTGGGTAATCGGCGACGTGGTAACAACGCGCCGCGTTTCGAAGCTGAATGATCCGTTCATTTCCATCGACTTGGTCGACCACGCACTCATACCACCTCGCAGCATCCGCCGGCGAGACTCGTTCTTCTGCGTCCTCGGCAGCCAACAAAGCATGGGAGACCGCTCGTCCTGGTTCGCCCGCTTCCAGAAAGTGTCCGGCGATCCGCGCCGCGAGTTTCCGAGGACTGTCCTGTTTTGCCAACAACACCGCCCATGCGTGGCTTGCGCTGCGACGTTCCTTGCTGCTGAACACCTTGGACATTTCATCGGCGACATGGTCGTGATACATCGAAATGCAATCACCGCCGGTCGCCTCGTCAATGATCAAGCGCTGAAGGACCAAATCCGACACGGCTGCGTCGACCGCGTCCTGCTGACCGGTCAGTTCGCCAAGCTGCTCGGTTGACACTTTTCCACCGGCCGTCACAACATACAACAGGACTTGTTTCGCTTCCTCACTCAGTCGCTCGAACTTCGCCTGCCAAAGTCGCTCCAATCCCAACTCGGCCGCCGTCGTATCATTGATCGAATCGGAAGTCAGGTCGATTTCTGTAAACACTCCGCCAGGGCGAAAGGAGTCCGCCATCTCTCGCAGCCGAAACGGGACGCAATCAGCAGCTTTCGCCATCGCCATCAACATTGCATCGCTCACGTCAACCCGCCAACTCTCCGCTGAAGACCGGAGAATGCCAATCGCGTCCTGCATCTCAAGTGGCCCCAGATCAATTCGCACGTTGGGCGTCACACGCTGTAAATCATCAGCGATCCGAGAAATGGTGATCACTCCCAAGCCTTGTTTACCGGTTGCCAACTGCAATCGATCAAGCACGCCCAAGCTGTCACTGTCAGACCATTGCACGTCATCGAGGACAACAAACAACGGGCCCACCAACCTCAATTCTTCAGACAAACGGACTGCCGCTTCGAGTGCATCGAGTCGCTCGGAAGACTCGGCCGGCGGCGGCACGCGCATACTCGATCGCAGCACGCTCTTTAAGACAGGGAAAAGCCCTTGCAGAATCGCAACACTCACCGGATCGAGCTTAAGCTCATCACGATCGCCCTTCATATAACGGTTGGCGATCGCATCACTGATTTGATCGAATGCTTGCAGCGCCTGATCTTCACGAGGACGACATTCAGCATAGAACACTTGCCCCCAGTTCTTCTCCTCGATCTCCTCGATCACCTGCTCGATGATTCGCGTCTTCCCGAGCCCGGAGGTACCTGTCAAATGGAGACGTCCTACTTGGCCCGCAAAGATCCCTTTGACCCAGGCTGAGATCTGCGCAAGCTCGTCCTCTCGACCAACGATTCTATCCCGCAGCGGCCAGGCAGTTGGTGTGCGATCCAATCCCAAACGTGCCAACTGCAACGCGGTTGGCCGTTCCGCAGGATCACGGTCCAACATTTCGCGACAAGTCTCACGAATCAAACCAGGAATGGAATCATCCAACTCCTGAAACGCGATATGGATTCGCTCAGCGTCCTTGGCATTGTCATGTTTCGATCGAGTCAGCTTGGCTTGGCCTGACGCTCGCTGGATGCTGCCCAGTGCTTCGAGCATCACGATACCAAGGCTGAAGATGTCGCCGGCGGGAAGGTACCGCTGGTTCCAAATCACTTCGGGCGCGAAATAGTGAGGGGTCCCAAGCAGAAACCCACGAGTGTTGAACGTTGCCTGACCAAGGTCGAAACTGTCCACCAAGCCATAGTCGATCAGACGCCCGTTACCGTCTCGATCAACCATCAAGTTGTCGGGCTTCACGTCTCGGTGCACATAGCCCTTGGCATGCATCACCGCCAAGCCCGCTCCGAAGTCGCGCATCAAACTCAAAAGCCTGTCGTAGGCCTCTGCCAGCGGTACTTTCTTCAGATCTTGAATCGTCTGTTTGAGAGTTTTCCCATCCACTTCCTCCATGGAAAGTCCAGTGTACGAACCGAGCTGATGGATTCGATCGACACGACGAAGGTTGGGATGCTCCAGCGACATCATCTTGCGAAAGCCAAGCTTGTTCCGCAGCAAATCGTCAGACGTCCCCAGACGCAACAGCTTCAAAGCACATCGCTTACCAACGCGGAGATCGAGCACGCGGTAGACGAAACCGCTCGTGCCTGCCCCCAACAACTTCTCTAGCCGGAAGTCCCCAATCCGGTCACCCTCGCTCCAAGGCGGCGGTGCGCGATGACTCGCTCCGCTACGGGTTTCCTTGTCATTTTGAAAACGGAACTGCGTATCTTCGTCCGGATCGTTGAAGTTGTCGTCATCGTCGTCGCTCATCTCGCTCACCCTGCGTAAGAAATTGCAACCTGCAAGCTAAGAGTATAAGTCCAGCTCGCTTATCCGAATGCAAAATATCCGTAAATCAACAGCACCCAAATGGCTAACCCGAGCCCCACAGGTTTCGCCAACGGCCATCGTGTCATTGGAATTGGCGACTTGACCTCCCTCTTTTCTGGGGTGGCAACGTCACTCCCCGAACCAGCAAGTGCACACAATTCCATCACCCCAACGAGTCCAACGAACACGATTCCTAGAAAATGAAATTCATGGATATGCAGATCCGTCAGCGTCTGATCGAAAACGAAGTACCCCAGTGCGATTGCCGCGAACCCAAGCACCAAGGCAAGGTTGGCTGACCAAGCCGGTACTCGCTTGTCGAGCATCCCGATCAGCACGACGGCAAAAATGGGAATGAAGTACAGACCATTCATCTTCTGAAGGTAGCCAAAGATGCTGTCTTGCCCCGCCAACATCGGTGCCACCGCCATCGCGACGACCGCAATGAAGGTGCCAAAAATCCTACCGCTGCGAACGGTCGCGCGCTCACTCGCTTTCGGGTTCACGTATCGACGATAGACGCCCAGACTGAACAGCGTGGCGGTCGCGTTCAATGCAGAGTTGAAAGAACTGAGAATGGCCCCCACCATCACCGCGGCGAAGAATCCCGTCAGTTGCCAAGGCAACACCAAACGTACGAGCGCTCCATAGGACTTGTCGTTCTTCTTTCCCTGAACCTCACTCGTCAGCCATTCTTCGGCGGACGTGTCGGCAAGCGCGGACTCACGCTGGACTCGATTCATTCCAGCAAACTCTTGCTGAGCCTCCCCCAACATTGACGACATTTTCTGGGCGTCAAACAACTGACCCTTGGAGTCCAGGTGGAAAGCCATCATGCCAGGCAACACCAAGATCAAAGGAGCCAGAACCTTGAAGAACGCTGCGGTCAAAACTCCCTTCTGGCCCTCCGCCAGCGACTTTGCCGCGAAGGTTCGCTGAATGATCTGTTGGTTGGTCGTCCAATAAAAAAGATTCAGCAACAGAACGCCCGAGAATAGCGTGTGCCAAGGAACCGACGACTCTTCGCCTCCCAGAGAACTGAACCGCTCGGGATGTGCCTCGCGCATCGCTGACCAACCACCGATCGCGTCACCGTCGCCGACCATCCGCAGGCCTAGCCAAGCAATCAGAACTCCGCCTACCAACAATCCAAAACCGTTGATCGTGTCACTGATGGCCACCGTCCGCAGTCCACCAAAAATCGCATACGCCGAACCGATCACTCCAATCAAGACAATCACGATCCATAAAATCGTTGTGTCGTTTTCGATTCCCGTCAAACCCTGCAGATCTAAGATACCGCTCAACCCGCGAGCGCCCGTGTAAAGAATGATCGGCAGCAAAATGGCGGCGTAAGCCACAATAAAAATAGCGTTCGTAATCACGCGCGTCGTGTCGTTGAACCGACCAGCCAGGAACTCCGGAATCGTCGTGATTCCACGAGCCAAGTAGCGAGGCAGAAAAAACAACGCCATCAGCACCAGCGACAATCCGGCAACGACCTCCCATGCCATCACGGCCAATCCATCGCCAAACGCAGCACCATTGAGCCCGACCAGTTGTTCGGTGGACAGGTTTGTCAGCAGCAACGATCCCGCGATCACCCCAGCCGTCAGCGAGCGTCCGGCAAGGAAGTAACCATCACTCGATTCATTTTCTTTGCCGCGGACCAACACATACGTCAAGACACCAACAAGAGCGGTGAAGAAGATGAAAGAAAGGAGCGTAAGCGTGAGCATGGTGATCGCCTTCAAACGGTCAACGAAAAGACAGCGGAAAAAAACTAAACAGAAACCATCGATCCACCTGCCGCATCACTGCGGCGGCAAGCATCCAAAATTCTTTGCGTCTTGAGCGTCAACTCTGGATACAGTGGATCACGCTGACCGCTATTCACACATTCTGCCATCTTGCGTACCAAGTTGACCTCCTGAGCGTTGTGCTCGCCGCCGGGATACTCGGCAACGGCTTGTCTGGAACTGTGTCGTCGGAAGTTCCAACGGCAGTTGTCGATGTCCAACACATGGCTGTGGTGATACCAACTCGCCTCCGCGTCATAGAATGGCAAGACAAAATCGTCGACCGTGATGTAACCCTGGTCACCCGACAGCATCACCGTCTGCTGGTTGCTCGTCAAAAACGAGCAGTACATTGCCGCTGAAAGCCCGCTGGCAAACTGCATCTCAGCCGACATCTCACCAGGCACTTGCCCTTCCGAGTTCTTGCCTTGCAGAGGTGTAATCGTTCGCGCCGAAACATGCGTTGGCATCTCCAAGCCGGCTGCCCACAACGTGAATCGAATGCAGTACCAACCCAAATCGCCCAAGCATCCGTGCGGCTCCAAAACAGAGTCGGTGCGAATGTTGGACTGCTGGAACGCTTCATCACCAGCAAAGGAAAAATGAGTGTTGATACGACGCAGCTTCCCTACCACCTCGCCAGCAGCAAGAGTCCGGCGGATCTCTGCCATGCGTTGACTGTGGTCGAACATCACACCGTCCATGAATTGCACACCCGCCTGATCACAGGCAGCGAGCATGGCTTCCACTTCTTCTCCGTTGACGGCCGCCGGCTTCTCACACAGCACGTGTTTGCCAGCCTGAGCAGCCGACACGACCCAATCCTTGCGAATTCCGGTCGGAATTGGAATGTAAACCGCATCCACATCGTCCCGCTGCAACAACTCCTCATAGCTGCCTACTGCAACAGCTGGCTCGCTCTGCGGCGCTTCGGCGGAACACTCATCGATGAACGCTTGGGCTTTGGGGACTGATCGACTGGCAACCGCCGACACCCGTCCGTTTCCGCTCATTTGAACTGCTTTCCAGTTCTTTCGGCTGATCCCAGCCGTACTCAAAAATCCCCAGCGGCAAACAGGTTTACTCATCAGACTCAGCTCAATCGGTTACTCAAGGTTGAAACAACAACTCGAGTAAGAGAATAGCAGAGATCGCATTCAGATTGGCTAACCCATGAATGCTCTAGAAACGAATGTCAATCCACAGACAACCAGTCTCAGGAGTTGACTATTCTTTCGGGCTTCCACCGTCAAACATCGTGGCCGTCCAAACCAGATTTCCCATTTTTAGCTCGACAACAGGCTCCCGAATGGCAACCACTTGCACGCCGCTGGCAATGCCGCCGACAGTCAGAGAATGAGTTTGTCCCTTGAGACGCAGAAACACTCGCCGCTCGCGGACGTGGGCGAACCCAAGCACTTCGACGTTGGTCGATGAGTTGATCGTGGTACTGAAATCGTTGACCGGAGCCTCGGACGCAAACGCGAATGGGTCAGTTCGTTCCGGGTGGGGTGGCTCGTATTGAGCGGCTAGCGAATCATTCTTCTCGGTGTCGCTTGGCAAAGCAGCATTTCCTGACTGTGCAGAGACCGTATTGACCGCCCCGCGTAAGGACTCCAAGGTTTCGGGCTCGACGCCACAGCCTCCACACGTGGTGGCAACGATCAGGATCAAGCAGGACACAGTCTTTGAATTCATCCGAACAATCGACCGATTGGCGTTGAGAGTTTCCATGTGATGCTGCAACAGCGCGCAGCTACGATTCTTAAAACCCTAGGTCTTGATTTCCGCCAACGCCCCGGAAACCCAATCGGATTCAACCGCCGTCGATTCGATTGAGACGATCGTGAGGGTTATTCGCCAAACCTAGACAGACTGCGGATCCTCGTTCGCCGGTAGCTGAATGGTTTGATATAGCAGCGCCCCGACGATCGCGCCTGCGATCGGGCCGAAGAGATAAAGCCACAACTCGCTCATGTCCCCAGAAACCACAGCAGGCCCAAGGCTGCGGGCTGGATTCATGGACGCCTTCGTCAATGGTCCGCAAACAAACGCCTCGATCGCAATCGTACTTCCAACCGCAAGTGCAGCCGTGACCGACTCTTCTTTCGCCCCAGTCGAAACTCCCATCACGACGAACATCAAAATCGCAGTCAGAGTGAACTCGATCGCCATCCCAACCAATGGAGACAGTCCGAGTTGCACCGATGTTGCACCTAGCATGGACTCGTCCAACCCGAGCGTGGCACGAATCGCGACCGCCGCCAACAAAGCACCTCCACACTGAACGACGATGTAGGCGATCGCATCCTTGAAAGACATCTTCCCTTGGATGGCAAACGCAATCGTCACCGCTGGATTCATGTGTGCCCCGCTAATCCTGCCGACGGCAAAAATCATCACCAACACGATTAGCCCCCACACCGTGGCAACTCCCACGTGTGTCAGTGCCCCGGTTCTGGAGTCAACTGCCATCGCACCACAGCCCATCAACACCAAACAAAAGGTACTGAGCAGTTCAGCGAAGCAACGACGACGAAGGGCAGGATTGATGATTTAAGTCCTTGTGATGGAATTCGGCAGTGGAATCACAGCGATTGCAGCTTCGGAGAATACAAAAATGCATAGAGCCCGACCAGGGTTTTGGCGTCGCGAATACGTCCTTCACCAATCAGCCTCTCGATTTCGGCGCGGCAAACGACTTCATTTTCGATCTGTTCGGTGGCCTCACGCTGATGCTCACCCGCGGTCAAATCTCGGGCAGCGTAAAGGTGCATCAGCTCATCGCAGATGCCCGGCGCAGAATAGAATTCGTGCAGATGATCCAAGCGACCAGCCGTGTACCCCGTCTCTTCGATCAGCTCTCGAGCAGCCGTCTGCTCCGCAGGCTCGCCTGCCTCCCGCGTCCCCGCGGGCAATTCAAGCAACGTCTCATTGACGGTTGCCCGCGTGTTGCGAATCAACACGACCGTATCCGAATCAAGCAACGGCAACAGAACCACAGCTCCCGGATGGCGAATCACTTCACGGTGATAGACCTTTCCATCGCTGCCGTTCAATTCCATCCGATGCACATTGAATCGTTCTCCCTCGAGAACCAACTGCTCTTTGGTCTTATCATTCATATCGCTGATCAACTTTTACTTGAGCAAGAAGCATCGGTGGTCTGGGGTCGTGATTGCCCAGCGTCGCTTCCGCAGTAAACTATCTGGCTGGTATTCGTTTGCAACTAGGGCCAATTCGTTTTCAATGCGTGTTTGGTTTCGAAGCCCGCCAGCAAGGCCTGGCAGTTCAACCTCACCAACCGCTCACTCGCCGGAAAATCGACTTGACGCTCTTTGGATTCATCTGCTGCAACAAACCCCCTGGCATGACATCCCGAGATGTCGTCAACGTGCTACAGCGGCGACTTCGAAAGCAAGCCAAGGTCGGACATGCAGGCACACTCGACCCCTTAGCTGAAGGGGTCTTGGTGCTTGGCGTTGGCCCCGCCGTTCGATTGGTTTCGTACGTTCAGCAAACTCCCAAGCACTACCGTTCAACTTTCCGATTCGGTCAGTCCAGTATCACAGGGGACTTGGAAGGCGAGCTCACTCATTTCCCAAATCATCCCGTTCCAAACCAAGAACAAATTGACGTCGCCGTTCAAAACTTGACCGGGCGAATTGAGCAAACACCACCCGCTCACTCAGCGATTTGGGTCGATGGCCAGCGAGCCTACAAGAGGATTCGCGCCGGCGAAGACTTCGAGATGCCCAAACGTACGGTCGATGTGTACTCGTTGGAGGTGCTGCGGTACGAGTATCCCGAGATCGATCTGAACATGACCTGCGGTTCGGGCACGTATGTCAGAACATTGGGGATCGACTTGGCGAAAGCGACAGGCACGGAAGCCGTCATGGCGCACTTGGTTCGGCACGGCGTGGGGCCGTTTCAATTGAAAGATGCGGTATCAGTCGAGCAACTCCGCGAAGATGAGATCGAGCCGATGCTGCTGCCGGCCGCCTTAGGCGTGTCACACCTGCCGACGCTGAAAATCGACCAGGCAGATTCAGAGCGTTTGGGCCATGGCGTTTGCGTGAACGGAGACCCCGCCGAAGCCGCCCTCCAATGCCCCCTTTCTCCCGTGGACGGAATCGAGGAAGGCCGCGTCGATGTCGCAGCGGTCACCCCTCATGGCTTGCGGGCAATCGTGCGTCAGAAACAAGGGGCCTGGTTTCCGCATCGCGTCTTTCCAGACCCTGATTTTCCGCAGTGATTTTGCCGACGCACTCGGTTGAGAAGTCAGTATCATGGAGCCCACATCATGACCTTCACAACTCGAGAACCAACCCATGAAGTCGCCCTCCTCGCTGCAAACAAAGAGAGCTCCCTGGTGGAGCAGCACCGAACTTGAGCGACGCCTGATGCTCGCCGCGGATTGCGGCGCCGTGGTCGCCCCCACGACTGCTTCCCAGACGACAACAGAGATCGTGTTTGTCGACAGCAACGTCAGAGATTTCCAACAGCTCGAAGCCGGCCTGCTGGCATCAGCAGAGCTCGTACTGATTGATTCAGACCGAAATGGTATCGATCAGATCAGCCAAGTGCTTGCGAATCGACATGGCGTGCGAGCCGTTCATTTCCTTGCTCACGGTGCCGCAGGAAAGACCCAACTTGGCAACCAAACATTGGACAACCAATCGCTGCGAGCACAGTCTCAGCAGGTGCGAGAGTGGGCGTCTGCCTTCGCGCCGGATGCCGACATCCTGCTTTACGGTTGCGAAACCGGACGCGGCGATTTGGGCACCGCGTTGCTTGCGCAACTTGCTGCGCTAACGGGCGCAGACGTGGCTGCATCGACCGATGTCACCGGCCATCAGGATCACAGCGGCAACTGGGTACTCGAGAAACAAACTGGAGCGATCGAATCCGTTTTGGCTTTCGATGCGCAGACGTTGTCGGCCTACCAAAACCATTTGCCAATTACAATTCGCGCCGCTGGCGTGCGTGGCGAAGAAGAAATGCAATTGCAGATTGACGGGAACGTCGTTCAAACCTGGACGGGCATCGGCGGCAACGCCTACGCCGGGCAATACGAGACGTTTACGTACAACGGGGATGGGATCAGCGCCGATCGGATTCGAATCGCGTTCACCAACGACTTGTTCATTCCTGATCAGGGCATTGACCGAAATCTTCGCATCGACAATCTCACCGTCGACGGCGTGACCCTCGAAACAGAAGATCCATCGGTGTTCTCGACAGGAACCTGGAAACCAGAAGATGGCACCGTCTCAGGGTTCCGGGAATCCGAGTTCTTGCATACGACGGGCTACTTCCAATTTGCGGACACCGCGTCTGATGGTTCCACTGTCGCGATTTCAGCACGGGGGCAAACCGGTGAAGAATCGATGTCTCTTTTGATTGATGGGGTCGTCGTCGAGACTTGGACGAACGTTGATACGTCTCTGTCAAATTACATCCATCGCGCGGACACGATCGTCACCGCCGATCAAATCCGAGTCGCGTTCACGAACGATCTCTACCAACCCGAATTGAACTTCGATCGGAACCTCGTGGTCGACAAAATCGACGTCGATGGCCGTGTGCTAGAAACCGAGGATCCCAGCGTTTTCTCAACTGGAACATGGAAACCGGCCGACGGAATCACACCGGGGTTCCGGCAATCTGAAGCGTTGCATGGCAACGGCTATTTTCAATACGATGCCGCTGTCCCTGAAACGGGAACGATTGGTTTGTCCGTGACTCAGGTGACAATCGACGAGGATACTGGAACCGCTCGTATCGGGCTGACTCGCTATGACGGCAGTGATGGTGCTGCGTCGGCTTTCTATCAAACCGTTGGTGTTGAAGCGGTCGATGGCAGCGACTTCATCGGGACCGATTCTGGCCGCGTTGATTTTGCCAGCGGACAGACCAGCGCCGACATCACCGTGAGCTTGATCAACGACAACGAACTCGAAGCCGTCGAAAGCTTCAGCGTTTCGTTATTTCGTACTGAAGGCGCCGAATTGGGAGTCCCACGGACCGCCATCGTAACGATTGTCGACGACGAAGCAGGACAAGGCTTGATCGGACATTGGCGTCTGGATGAAAGCGGTATCGGTCAGTCCGTGACGGATGCATCCGGACTGGGCAACGATGGAGACCACACCAACTTGGCTTCGCCTCAAGGCCCCGTCACCGACACGCCGGATGTCGACTCAGCAAATCCCTACAGTTTGTCGTTCGATGGCGTGAACGACTTTGTCCAAATCCCTGCGGATGCTTCGCTGAATCTTAGTGGCAGCAGTTTCACCCAAGCCGTGTGGATGAAGCCAACGATCGATGACAACGCCTACCATGGCGTGCTCGGCTACCAGCCTTCCAATGGCACGGTGAATCGGTATCCGGGTATCTGGGTCTATCAACAGAATCGGATCCACGCGGGCTTTGGTGATGGCAGCAACTGGAATTCTCTCCTGACGGGAGAAGTCCTGACACCGGGTGTTTGGAATCATGTCGCGACAACGTTCGACGGCACCAGCTACAAAGTCTTTGTGAACGGTTCACAGGTCCATTCTACAACCTCGTTTGCAGGTCGAACGCCAGTCGGGACCAACCGCATCGACATCGGCCGAATCGACAACTACTTCGAGGGCAGCCTGGATGATGTGCGGATCTACAATCGAGCCCTATCAGCTTCGGAAATCAGCGTGCTGATCGATGGTGCCGACGTGCCACCGATTCCTGTCGATGGCGAGTTTGTTGCCAATACCCTCGTCAATGGTTTCGATACGCCAATTGCAGTTGATTGGCTCCCCGATGGACGGATGTTGGTTGCCGAACAAGATGGCTACATCCGCTTGGTGGTCAACAATGTCATCCAGCCCACACCGCTACTAGACATCACCAACATCGTGAACTCAGGGACGAAGGATCGAGGCATGCTTGGGTTTGCCGTCCATCCTGACTTCGAGTCGAATCCCTACATCTATGTCTCCTACACCTACGATCCACCTGAGGTCTACAACAACTCGGGGCTCGGCGGTCCTGACGGAAACGGTGCTCGCGTTGCTCAGATCGCGAGATACACCGTCAATTCAAATGGCACCAGCGCCGATCCCAACAGCGGCGTTGTGTTGGTCGGAAACAACAGCACCTACGACAACATCGGCAGTCCGAACGTTCGCCCAGCACTGGACGATCCACACTCCTGCTTCGATGCCAACGGAAACCCCATTGATGACTGCATCCCGAGCGATGAAACCAGCCACACCATCGGGGACCTCGAGTTCGGTCCTGATGGCATGCTGTACGCCTCCGTAGGCGACGGTGGATCCTTTGGTCGCGCCGATCCTGTGAATCTTCGAGCGCTCGACCTCGACAGCCTGGCTGGCAAGATCCTTCGAATTGATCCGATCACCGGACAGGGCCCCAGCGACAATCCGTTCTTCGATGGCAACCCAAACTCCAACCAGTCAAAGGTCTTTAACTACGGCTTGCGGAATCCATTCCGACTGGCGGTCAATCAAGACTCCGGTGCTGTTTTTGCGGGCGACGTTGGCTGGACTCAGTGGGAAGAGATCAACACCGGACGAGGCGCGAACTTCGGCTGGCCAGCCTTCGAGGGAGGTAACGGTACCAGCTTGCAGACAGGCCGGTACCAAGATCTCGCAGAGGTTCAGGCCTACTACGCAACCAATCCTGATGTCACTGCACCGATTTGGGCTCGCCTGCATAGCGACGGCGGCCGCGCAATCGTTATGGGAGACTTTGTTTCAGGCAGTCAGTACCCTGGGCAATACGACGGTTCCCTGTTGTTCACCGACATCGGCGACCAGGTTTTACGAGCTGCCAACTTCAATAGCAGCGGTGATCTGATCAGCGTCGAATCCGTTTCCGCAGGCCTGGGCTTCCTTGTTGACATCCAAATGGCCGACGATGGCTATCTGTACTATGTCGACATCGTGGGATCCATTGGTCGACTTGAATTCCAAACAGGATGATGCGTGTCACATTGTAACTTTCATGTTCTGGCGTTGACGGCCGGACTGGCCTTGATGACCGCTGGCGTCTTGCCAGGACAAGATCCAACGATCGACGCCGATCAGATCGATGCGATCGTTCGGCGTGGCATCGACGCCGGCGAGATGCCTGGTGCCGTGGTCGTCGTCGCTGACCAACAACGCGTGCTGTTTCAGAAAGCTTACGGCCATCGACAGATTGAACCCAACATCCAGCCCATGACGCTGGACACCGTTTTCGATCTCGCTTCCCTGACCAAACCGATTGCCACTGCAACCTCGGTAATGCGGTTGGTGCGAACTGGAAAAATAGACGTCGATCAATCGATCGCACACTACCTGCCCGAGTTTTCCAGCCACGACAAAGACGAGATCACTGTCGCCGATCTTTTGACCCACGTGGGAGGCCTGATTCCCGATAACGCTCTCCGCGATTACGACAATGGGATTGAACAGTCGTGGAAGCGGATCTGTGATCTCAAACCAAGATCCCCCCGCGGAGAGAAATTCGCCTACACCGACGTCGGCTTCATTGTGCTAGGCAAACTAGTCCAACAAGTCAGCGGCAAGTCCCTCGACCAATTCGCTCGAGACGAAGTATTCGAACCGCTTGGCATGCAGGACACCGGTTTCAATCCCGCACCTGACTTAGTGTCACGCACTGCGCCCACCGAAAAACGTGACAGCCAGTGGATCAAGGCAAAAGTCCACGATCCGCGTGCGTTTCGGCTGGACGGTGTTGCTGGCCACGCTGGCTTATTCTCAACGGCCAGCGACCTGGTGCTTTATGGACAAATGATGCTGGGGCAGGGCACGCTGGGCGATGTCACAACCTTTGATCGCGCGACATTCACTACGTTCACCAAGCCACGCACGGTCCCGCGCGGAAGTCGCACTTTTGGCTGGGATCACCAATCACCCTACTCGAGCAATCGCGGAGAGAGCTTCTCGGACACCGCTTTTGGACACGGGGGATTCACCGGCACGGTGATGTGGATCGACCCCGAGAAAGATCTCGTGTTCATTTTCCTGAGCAATCGATTGCACCCCGACGGAAAGGGCAGCGTCAATCGACTGGCTGGAGAAATTGCGACCATCATCGGACGTTAACACGCACTCGAAGATGATCTACTGTGGAAACGCGGTTGGTGCGGTGTCTTGATAGCCTTCGCCATCCAGAGCTTCCATGAACTTCACCAACTGCATGATTTGTTCGTCCGACAGGTCCAACCGCTCGGCATAGCGACGATCGATTTTGCGATCCAAGTAGGGGTTCGGCTCGCCGCCCTTGCTATACAGCTTGACGGTTTCCTCCAACGTCTTGATCGATCCATCGTGCATGTACGGTGCTCGTTTGCTGACATCGCGCAGCGAAGGAGTCTTGAAGGCCCCCGTGTCGGATTCCTTCTTGGTGACTTCAAACCTGCCCACGTCCGCAAATCTTTTCGAATCAGGATCCCAGCCGACTCCCAGGTTATGGAACTTGCTGTCGGTCAGATTCGCCCCTAAGTGGCAGTTGTTACAAAACGCGTTGCCGAAAAAGAGCTTGTGCCCTTTCTTGACGTCCTCCGAGACCGCTTCCTTGTCGCCCGCACGCCAACGATCCCATGGTGAGTTCCCGCTCATGCGAGTTCGTTCGTAGTCCGCGATGGCCTTGGTCACCCGTTCGATGCTGATCGTTTCATCGCCAAATGCTTCCTTGAAGTACCTTGCGTAACCACGAATCGAAGTCAATTTATCGATCACGACTTGGTGATCTTTGTTCCCCATCTCAATGGGATTGATCATTGGTCCGCCAGCTTGTTCTTCCAGCGAAGCGGCTCTTCCGTCCCAGAAAAAATGCGGCTCTGCTGCCCAGGCGTGGTTGGTGAAAGAAGGTGCTTTGCGACCACCTTTCTGTCCATCAATTCCGGTCGAGACCGGCGTGGGTTCCGAAAACGCGTTCTCAGGTTTGTGACAACTGGCGCATGAGATCGTATTGTCTGCAGAAAGCCGAGGATCAAAAAACAGCCAGCGTCCAAGCCGCACGGTGGCTGGCGTCGGTGGATTGGGAAGCTCCGTCAGTTCAATGACCGGATGCAGTTTCGTGTTCAATCCCAACGGCAGCTTCGGAATCGGACGCAGGGGGTTGGCAGCGTCCCAGGAAGCCTCCTGCGAACTCGCTGGAGGACATAGCCAGAGCGTGGCCGCAACAAAAACCGAACTACAAAATTTCAACATCAGCCGAGTCATTTCCGACATTCCCGTGGGCAAGTGCATTCCTGAACGGCGTCATGATAGTCGTTATCAGATGCCGCTGCTCATATTCGGATGCTGCTGCAACGCGGCGGATGCCCCGCTTCCTCACCTTACTCTTCGCCGGTCTTGTGGTGCCGGTAGGGATTGAACAGGAGGTAGTTCAGGTGACGATAGAGATCGCTGCTGGTCAGCAGTTCGGTGTGCTTGCCTTCCCCAACCAGGCGGGGACCATTGAGCAGAACAACGCGATCAGCGGATCGCAACGTCTGTAGCCGCCGTGGCAGCATGACGACCAAGGTTCCGTTCTTTTCAACCAGCGTTCGAAACGCTTTCAAGCAGGGGTCTTCCGCCAAATGCTCTGCCGGCGGCGGTGGCTCCATCGCCAACAGAATCGGTGGTTTGTGAAGCAAAGCCCGAGCAGCCGCCATCGCATAGGTCGCCTCGACCCCAAGCATGGAGTCGCCTGCCGTCACAAGCGTGTTCAAACCCTCAGGCAGGCGATGCAAACGCTCATAGACATCGACTTCCTCCAAGGCATGGACGACATCGCCACTGTTGATTGATTCATCTCCCCCTCGAATGTTCTCGAGAATGGTACCGTCCCAAATTGGTCCATCCGGTTCGATCCACATCACATTGCGGGCGAGAGCCTGGGGGTGAACGTCACGAAGGGCGATCCCATCGATCGTGACGCGTCCCTCACTGGGCATTCCGAAGCCCATCAGCAACTCGGTCAGTGCACGTGTGGAAACAGACTCTGTCCCCAGCAACGCGACCATCGATCCCGGAATCAGGCTGAGACTGAGGTGACTGAGAATTGGCTGTCCAGCGGAATCACCAAGCGTTACATCCTGAATCGCAACGCCATCACGCAGGCCAGCCAATCCAACTCGCTGTTCGCTTGGAGCAATTTCATTGCTGCGGCGCAGGTACTCGTAGATCGCGTCACTCGCTCGACTGCAATGCCCCAGTTGGTTTGCCAGTGACAATAACCGGCCTGCAGCGGCAACAGCGGCAGCCAAGGCCAACCCAAGCACCAGCGCTGCAGGCACGCTGAGCCCATTGTCGACACCAAACAGATTGACTCCCAAGCCCAAGACCAAGACGGCTACCGCCGCAGAGATGGCAAAGAACAGTACTGGCCAAATTCTCCCAAGCCGTGATTCCTCGTCGCTCAGACGTCGATACAGCGAATCCAATTCAGCGCCGAAAGCCCGGTCCGCCAAACCTTGCGATTGCAATCGAGCTAGCAGTGGCGCTTGCCCAACCAACTCCGCCATCCGACGTCGGGATCGAGGCACTTCCCACTCGGCCAAACTCGTTTCGTCCTCTTGGCGAAGCTTCCGAAAGAGTTGCCACAACAAAACACCGCTCACGACCGCAAGCAGTGCCAACCAAACATTCACCAGCAGTGCAACGACCACACAACCGATCAGCATCAAGACACTCCGTGGAACCGCGCGGTACCACAACGAAAGCCCTTTTTGAACCAACGGCAAATGATCACCAATCAATTGTTCGGCACGGACATGCTGTGCCGCAGCACCTTCCAGCTCAGCTCGTCGCAGGCTCTGCTTCAGCACCCTGGTGTGCAAAGACTTCACGACCCTCCGAGCACGGGCATCGGCACTCCGCCGAAGCAACCAAACCGAAAGCGAGAACACGGATGCGACTCCAAATGCAAAGCCAACCAATATGGTCAACTGCATCAGCGCTGCTTGGTCAGTGAACTGCTCACCTAACAAACTCAGAGGAACCCGGAGGTGCGTCCCCAAGCGAACGTGGTCGTTGCTAAGACCGCCCGAGTTCAGCAGGATCGCGATCATACCGATCAGGACCACCAAGATCGGAACAAGCAGACCTGCCAAGGTCGACCAAATGTAGGCGGGCAATGAACCACTGGCTTCCGGTTCACTTCGCAATTGCGTTAGCGTGTTGAATCGACTCAACCTTCGTCGGCTCCCGGAGAAGAGATCAGCATGGGGCGGACAGAGATTCGATCACACAACAGCGAGTGACAAGCGGTTACGCCAAATCTCGATCCTCGAAAAGCAACATCGCCAACATCCAAATCGCGATGGCGAAAAATACAAGATAATTGAAAGCACCCGCTAAGTAGATCTCTGGAATCGGATTTCCGGCATCCAAAGCCGATTGAACGTTGAAAACATTCAAGTTTGGCACAACAACCGCTATTAATTTCCCGACAAATCCAACCAATTCGTTGTTTCCTTCGGCGGAAGCCACCAATGGCGAAGTCAGGTTACCGATCACGTAGACCACGAAACAGGTGATAAAGTTGGCCAACAATGGCAGCCGTGTCGCCAGCGCGACGGCAACCGCACCGATCACCATCGTCTCCATGAAGTACAACCCGATCACAGGAATCGTCGACATGATCTCTTCGTGCCCCTGTTGCCAGGTCGTGACCGCACGCGTCGTTTCCCGGGCGTCGTAAATCGGTTTGTAGCTCACCACGATCAGGAACACAGCTCCGATGATCACGAACAGCACCAACACCGTCAGCATGATGCCGGCGTACTTGCCAAGGATGAAAGATCGGCGACTGATCGGCTTACTCAACACCGTCAACGCGGTTCGACCCTCAATCTCGTCGCTCACGCTGGTGCCAGCACTCCACACCGCCTGCAGCATTCCTAAAACCATGATCAGTGTCACACCGCTGTCCTTCAGCAGGCGAATGTCGTCACCGAGCGTGTTGAAGGGATAGATCCCAAACAACAAAACACCAAACAAACCAATCGCCAACAGCAACAAGTACAGCGGCTGTGCCATCTCGTTCTTCGCGGTCGACAGCGCCAAAGCCCACACGCGAGGAGCGGCTTGTCGAAATGCCAACAAACCTGTGATCAGCAAGAAGAAAGCAATCGCGATTCGCACAATCGAAGCTGCCTGTGGTATTCGTGGCAAGTACTTGAACGTGAACACCACTTCGGCTGGATCAATCTCGCGATTCTGAATGTGGAGACGTGTGGGGTCCCCTGGAACGGGAGGCGTATCAGCATTTTCATAGGTGTACATCAACGTCTCACCGGCATTGATTCGCTGCGGTGTGCGAGTCAGCAACGACGTGTCGCCGGAGTCACCCAGCAAGACAGTTCGATCACTGGTGATCGTCAACGTCGCGGCCGTCCTCAAATCGTAGTTGATGTCAGCGGCAACGAACGGAGCTTCGTTTGGATCAGCGTCTCCGGCAATCGCGGGCACCGTAACGACCTGAACCACCGTTCCATCGTCCAACAGGTTGACTTGCTTAACAGAGTCAACGAACTCCATTGGATCAACGACCAACGGAGTTGAAACCAACCCGATCAAGACAAAGATTCCGGCAACCGAAAGCAGGTAGGGCACAACGCCTTCGGTCAGGATCTGACTCCACTCATTGCGCGTCCGCGACCAAAGCCCATAAATCAGCCCGAAGCCCATCACCACGCCAATGCAAATCAAAGGCAGGTACAGCGTGCTCGCATGCGATTCAGCGCGGGGAATGAAAACGCTACACAACCCAGCTGCCGCCAAGCCACCGACCACCAGTGATGCAATCACACCGCGTTTGGGTGAATCAGGCAGATTTCCCAAGCCGGGAATGAACGACAGGATGGCGAGCACCCCATAGACGATGGCAGACACAATCGCCCCGAGAGCCAAGCCTGCCGCAACCAACCAGATGGGAGTGAGCCAAGCAGGCACCCATTTTTGGGCAACGATCATGCCTGGCAATGAACCGTGATCAAACATTGACATCCCCAATGGAAGTCCATCGATTGATCCAACCAGAATCTCAGCGAGGCAAGACATCATTTCGAGCCACCGACCCATCAATTAATTCGAGAAACAAAACCAGGAGTCCCATCGACGGGGGATTCTCGATCAAGCCGTGGCAGGCTCATGGAGGTGGAGGCCGATGGATGCTAGGACAGCGGCGATTCACACCGAAACACAATTCAGCAAAGAGCCAAAAACCGGTCGCAATCGGACGCACCGCTACTGTCTAGTTAGGCCCTGTTACGCAGCCAACCTTGAAAGGGTTTGCCTTCAATGTTGGTGTTTTACCAACAGTTGGCGGAGCTCGTCTGGAATTGGCGTCTTCTCGAGACGCCCCCCACCGGGACCATCGGACTGATGATGGCAGCAGACCGCCGTCACCTTTCCCTTCGCGATGGGCTTCGATTCACGCGTGAAAGTGAAGGAATACTCGACGCTCGAGGAGCCGATTTTGGTGACTTCCAGGCGAATATCCAACAAATCCTCAAATCGGGCCGCGGCCTGGTAATCACACGCCGCCGCCACACGAGGCCAAGTCACTGAGTCTTCATCACGTGGAAAAACGCTGACCCCCAAAGATCGCAGAAACTCATGTTCGGCGACTTCCATCATGGGAAAGAAGGCCGAAAAGTGCACGATTCCCGCCGCGTCGGTATCACGAAACTCGACGCGGCGTTGAATGGAAAAAGACATTTTCAGCCTCTAGGGCTACTCGCCCACGTAGGGCAGCAGAGCCATGAAGCGAGCTCGTTTGACTGCTGCGGTCACAGCATGCTGGCTGGCAGCAGTACATCCGCTCTTCCGCCGACCAACGATTCGGCCTTGGCGATTGATCATCTTCTTCAACAGTTCGACATCTTTGTAATCCACGTACATCGGGCGTGGACGATGGCCATCGATGAAGATTGGATCTTTTTTCTTTGTACGAGATCGAACTCGTGAACGCTTGCGGGCACGACTTCGCGTGCTCATTGGACGTGGGGGCATGGTGTTCTCAAAAGGGGCGACTGGTCTGTACGGTCGATGATTGCTGACGAAAACCCGCCAAAAACCTAGTAATATCGACTCGCCAAAGAATTCCCAGAGGTGAAAGTCGAAAACTCATCACCGCTGAGTCGAGAGAGTATGTCGGGCGAGAATGTTACTCGCAAGGGGAAATTGGTCCAAGGTTTGCCCTTCTTGGACCAAGATTTGCCCTTCCGCTGTCAACAAACCTTTGCCATATTTCCCAATCGCACCTCTGAGTGGGGATTTTGCGCCCATTTTGCGGTGTTTTGGTTCCCACCCCTCAGCGGGTGAGTCAGTCCAGAGTGGGAGTCGATGAATCCATCGAACTTCGATTTCTGGGTTGATGGAAATTGAGAGATCCTGCTGGATCGATCAGCCCCCATCTTTAGACGGACCAACTTGTCAATCGCCCTGTGTGATCCCTTTCAGGTTGGTGCGTGTCAAAGAAGAAGAACCTTACTAGAAGCCACATTCCACATTCGACTCGCATTGACGTGCGAGCAACGACGACTGAGCCGGTTTTAGTCCACTCTTGGGCATTCTATCGATGACGCGATCCTGTTTCTGCGTCCTCAAGAATGGAACGATCACTGGCACTGTTTAGGTGAAAGATATGAGTCTGGAGAAACTAAGAAACATCGGAATCAGTGCTCACATTGACTCGGGTAAAACCACCCTGAGTGAGCGCATCCTCTACTACACCGGACGGATTCACAAAATCGAAGAGGTTCGTGGCGACGGAGACGGCGCTACGATGGACCACATGGATCTCGAACGTGAACGTGGTATCACGATCACAAGCGCTGCGACCAGCGTCGAGTGGAAAGGTCATCCCATCAACTTGATCGATACGCCTGGCCACGTTGACTTCACTGTCGAAGTGGAACGATCACTTCGTGTGCTCGACGGAGCTGTGCTCGTTTTGTGCAGCGTCGGCGGTGTTCAAAGCCAGTCGATCACGGTCGATCGTCAAATGAAACGCTATCAGATTCCTCGCGTTGCCTTCATCAACAAGATGGACCGCACCGGTGCAAATCCGTATCGCGTCGTGGAACAACTGCGTGACAAGCTGCATGCGGAAGCCTTCCTGATGCAGATCCCGATTGGCGCCGAAGAGAACTTCGAGGGCGTTGTCGACTTGATCGAGATGAAAGCCTACACCCACGGCGGTGTCGAAGGTGAAGACGTCACCGTTGGCCCCATTCCGGATGACCTGAAAGAAGAGGCTGACGCGAAGCGAATCGAGATGCTCGAAGCGTTGTCAATGTACAGCGACGAAATGATGGAGCTGCTGCTGAGTGAAGAAGAGGTTTCCAATGAGTTGATCTACAAGGTCACCAAGGACGCCATTTTCGGCGGTGCGACTCCGGTCTACATGGGAACTGCGTTCAAGAACAAAGGCGTACAGCCGTTGCTGGATGCCATCATTCGCTACTTGCCAAGCCCGTTGGAACGTGAAATCTTCGGTCGTGACCCAAAGGACGAAGAAAAGAAGATCCCACTGAAAGCGGATCCGAAAGAACCCTTCGTCGGCATGGCTTTCAAAATCGTCGAAGATCCATTCGGCCAACTGACTTTCATGCGTATCTATCAAGGCACGATCGAAAAAGGTGGCACCTACGTCAACCAACGTACCGGCCGCAGCGAACGCTTCAGTCGTATCGTGCGAATGCACAGCGACAAGCGTGAAGAGATCGATAGTGCTGGTGCCGGCGACATCGTTGCCGTCATGGGCATCGATTCGGCCAGCGGTGATACCTACGCCGGTTCGCGTGACTTCGCGACCCTGGAGTCGATGTTCGTCGCCGATCCCGTCATCAAAGTCTCTGTGATGCCAAAGAATCGCAGCGACGGCGACAAGATGGGCAAGGCTCTGCAGCGGTTCCGCAAAGAGGATCCTACCTTCCGAGTCTTCACTGACGAGGAAACCAAAGAGATCCTGATCAGCGGAATGGGTGAGCTTCACTTGGAAGTTTATATCGAGCGGATTCGCCGCGAGTACGGCGTCGATATCGAAGTCGGTGCTCCGAAGGTTAGCTACCGTGAGAGCCCGACCAAGGAAATCGCCTTCGACTACAAACATAAGAAGCAGTCGGGTGGTTCTGGTCAGTTCGCGCACATCAAAGGCCGACTTTGCGCAATCGAATCAGACAGCGAAGACAGCTTCGAGTTTGAGGATCACGTTGTCGGTGGCCGTATTCCAAAACAGTACATCCCTGCCATTGAAAAAGGATTCCGCGATAGCCTGGGCAAAGGCCCCATCGCTGAGTATCCCGTGGTGGGCACGATGATTCACTTGGACGACGGTAGCTTCCACGAAGTTGACTCTTCGGAAAAAGCCTTTTACACCGCCGCCCAAGGCTGCTTCCGCGAGTACTTCCGACAAGCTGGCCCTAAACTGCTAGAGCCAATCATGAACATGGAAATCGAGGTCCCCGAGGACTTCCAAGGCCCCGTGGTTGGTGATGTGATCAAACGCCGTGGTGTGATGTCCAGTACCGACGTCCTCGAAGGCAACTGCATCATCAAGGCGGAGGTGCCGCTTGCTGAAACATTCGGTTATGCAACCGATCTGCGAAGCATGACACAAGGACAAGGTACTTTCTCGATGGAACTGGCGACCTACAACCAGGTCCCATCCAACATCCAGGAAGATATCATCGAAGCAAAGAGAAAAGCTGACTTGGTCGGAGCCAAGTAAGCAGACCTCTTCTGCAACGAGATTTAAACGGCGTCGTGTGAAGCACGACGCCGTTTTTTTTTTGCGCCTAGGCGCGAGCTATGCGAATTTCAATCGGCGTTTGCCATGATCGATTGCTTCGATACACCACGCTTTTGTCTGGGGATTCGCGATGCAAGAAACCAAAACACAGACAACGGCAATCCAAGGATTCGCCAATAGCGTGGCAGGCAGGATCGTGATGTAGAACGTCGTGCGATCCAGCGCATATCCGTGACGTGACATCGCATACCACAGTCCGACCATGACGACGCCGTTGGCAGCCAATGTCGCCAACACAGCGCCTTTCAGTCCCATCATCGGCAAGAGGGCCAAGTTCAATCCAACATTCACAAACAGTCCGAAGCCGATCGCGACCGCAACCCACTTTCCCTTTTCCGCTACCCACAAGTAGTTCTGGGCGATCCCAACAACGGAAACCCAAATGCTGAAAACGAATGCCATGGGAAGCAGACTCAGGCCATCGTCGTATCGGTTCTCCAAAATCTCACCAAAGAACCAAGGCGCCACCAACAGACCAATCGCGCCGCAAACAGTGAAGCCCGCGGATACTCCGAACAACATTCGGCGGAGACTCTGACGCACTTCATCACGCCGCCCTGCTTCCCAATCGGCAGACAAATACGGCATCAACACACCAGCCACAATCGACGCGATACTCATCAACAAAGTCGGTACGATTCGGCTGCTGTGATACTGGCCAACAGCCGCCTGCCCATCGAGTTCTCCTCCGGGCAATAGATGCAGGATCATGTACCGATCGGAAAGCGCAAACACGTTGGTCAGCAAGTTCATCGCCCACAATGCGATTGCAAACGGCAAAATCCTTCGCCACATCGATCCTGCTTGAAACGGCTCTTCTGATGTTGGCAGACCTCTCCACCCAGACATCAATGACCAAGCACCTGGCAGAATTGCCAACAAGGTTGCAACAGAGAATGCGTAGATCAATCCCGTGACGCCACCTCCAAACATCAGCCACCCAACGCCCAATCCAGTGAAACCCACACTCTGCACGAACTGCATCAGTGAAGCGACACGAACCTGGCGAAGTGATGAAACCAACTGATGGACAAAGTTGAAGGCAACGATGCTCAGCACTCCCGCGCCCACTCCGTAGACCATGCCAACACTGCCAGCGTTATCAAACACCAACCATCCCATCAGATTCGGCATCGCCAAAATGCTGGCGTAAAACAACGCTCCCAAGACAACAGTCGCAACCAATAGGCGACGAACGAATGCAGACAGATGCCCGTTGATCCGAAAGTGTTCGACATAGCGAGGAAGTGTTCCCGGCATTCCCAACAGCATCACCGGCGTGACCATGATGATGAAGTCGTAGGCCATCGCCCACTGCCCCACCACGGCGTCGTCCAACACGCGGCAAAACCAAATCCCTCGAGCAAACCCCAAAGCGCGCTGCACGACCGTCATCGCCAGCATCACAAGCATACCTGTGGCGAGCGAATCAGCGACGAAACTGGTCTTAGAGTCGGACTGGGAAGACACGGCGAATCTGAAAATCGGAAAGAGATTGCTGCTCTAATCTGGGTTAGCGGATTCCATTGAATGCCGGATTCCCAAGCATAGAGGTACAAAATCACACCAAACCGCAGTGCCAACTGGATCCTGACGGTTATGCCGATTGCGCTTCGCTGCGACGACCAAATGCCCTCACGATCGAATGCCTCCCTCGTGACCACGACCAGCTATCTGATCGTTCGATATCGAGCCAGGACAGGTGCGTTTGGTTCAGTCGATGCAAATCGCGTTGCCTGAACCAATCTCGATCGTGATTAGACGATGAGGTCTTGATCCTCACCATTGATCTCGATCGCTTCATGCCGACCACCACACGCATGAGCACCTGCCCCCAGCAAGTTTCGCGCACCATTCAAGACAGGATCGGGTTGGGCAAC
This sequence comes from Rubripirellula sp., assembly GCA_045110715.1. Classification (GTDB taxonomy): domain Bacteria; phylum Planctomycetota; class Planctomycetia; order Pirellulales; family Pirellulaceae; genus Rubripirellula. The sequence continues at coordinate 28,450 of JBGCGI010000009.1, read as the reverse complement.
GAATTCGCTGTGGAATCGAAGCAGTCCGCTGTGGAATCGAAGCAGTCGACCTGGTGTTCACCGCAGCTCAGCGAAACAAAGTCCAAACGAGCGTTTATCGATGCATAGCGCATTTTGGACGCCAATGCATGTGCAATGTCGCCAAAAGCCCATTTTCGAGCGACCACTGTGCTTTCCCAATCTTGTTGTAAAATGGGGTCTCCTCCGAATGACCTCCGCCACCAATGCCGATTGGTGAACGGGCGGTCTCAGCAACTTGTTTCGTACGCCAAAACTCCATGCCATTTTCTCTGCCGAAGATTCTCCCTTTGGTGCTGCTAACAATTCTTAGCGTTGGCGCAGCATCGAGGGCAGCCGATCGAATCCAATTCAATCGGGACGTTCGCCCGATTCTTTCCGAGAACTGTTATCACTGCCACGGACCAGACGAAGACGCGCGCGAAGCCGACTTGCGATTGGACACCGAGGAAGGCGCAAAGGAGTCCGCGTTGGTCGAAGGCGACGCGGAAGCTAGCGAACTGATCGCTCGAATCATTTCGGACGACCCCGACTCTGTCATGCCTCCTCCGGACTCCGAGAGAACGCTCAGCAAAGACAACATCGCAACACTGCGAAAATGGGTCGACCAAGGTGCCGAGTACCAAGGGCACTGGTCGTTCCTTGCACCCCAGAAACCAAACGTTCCCGATAGCGATAGCGCAGTCTCTCCGATTGATCGGTTCATTGAACGAGAATTGAAACGGCAATCGCTGACCCAGGCCCCACCTGCCGAGCGAGAAACGCTGATTCGGCGAGTCACGTTTGACCTGATCGGACTCCCTCCCACCCTCGAAGAAATCGATGCGTTTCTCAACGACGACTCGACCGACGCCTTCGAGCGAGTTGTGGATCGTTTGATGGCTCGCAAAGAATTCGGCGAACGCATGGCGTCCAGTTGGCTCGACGCCGCTCGATACAGCGACACCTACGGATTCCAAGTCGATCGCGATCGCTATGTCTGGCCATGGCGGGATTGGGTCGTCCGCTCGTTCAATGACAACATGTCCTATGACGACTTCATCACTTGGCAACTAGCCGGCGACCTGTTGCCCAATGCCACTCGCGACCAAATTTTGGCAACGACATTCAACCGTTTGCATCCGCAGAAAGTTGAAGGAGGAAGCGTTCCGGAAGAATTCCGAATCGAGTACGTCGCGGACCGTACGCAAACGGTGGCAACGGCTTTGATGGGCCTGACTTATGAGTGCTGTCGATGTCACAATCACAAGTACGACCCGATCTCGCAGAAAGAGTACTACGAACTGTCTGCCTTCTTCGACAAGATCGACGAAGCCGGTCTGTACTCCTACTTCACACCAGCCATCCCCACGCCAACCCTGGCACTTCCCACGGAATCACAAACCGAAGAGCTCCGGCAACATACGGCAAAGCTTGAAGCCGAGACGAACAAGCTGCAGGTGTTGTTACAGCAACGCCGCGATCTCACCAAACAGCCCAGCCAACGAATCTCGGAGCTTGACCCCGACGACGAGCTGTTCGCAAAGCCACTCGCAGCACTCGAATTCGATGACAAAGCAACCGGAGGCAACACGCTGGCCGACGGAATCGTTGGCAAAGCAATTCGACTGAGCGGTGACGACCCCATCAAAACAGAAGTCGGCAATTTCCCGCGTTGGCAGCCCTTTTCAGTCTCCATCTGGATTCGCACGCCGAACCTGAAAGAACGCGCGGTCATCTTTCATCGATCGCGAGCTTGGACAGACGCGGCCAGTCGCGGATACCAACTGCTGATCGAAGAAGGTCAACTCAGTTGGTCGTTGATTCATTTTTGGCCTGGCAATGCGATCCGTGTTCGCACCTTGGAAACACTTCCGATCGATCAGTGGGTTCACGTGACAGTGACCAACGACGGCTCCAGTCGCGCCGATGGATTGCAGATTTTCATCGACGGACAGCTTGCCAAAACGAGAACGATTCGCGACTCGCTGACGAAACATATCACGGGCGGTGGTGGTGACGAGATTGCGATCGGGGAACGCTTCCGCGACAACGGATTCAAGCATGGCTTGGTGGATCGATTCCGGGTGTTTGACAAACGATTGACTCAGCTTGAGATCCTACGTTTGGCGAAACCCCGCGAGTCCATTGAACTACCGGGCGTTTTGAACGAACAAGTCTTGACAGAACATCTGCTGCAACGACACGACAAGTTGATCGCGGATCAATTGGCGAGTGTTGACCAAGCGCGCGAGGTGCTCTGTAAAGCACAAGATGCCGTCAACGAAATCATGGTGATGAGAGAGTCGCCTGTGGAGGTAGCCAGCTACATTTTGAACCGCGGTGCCTACGACAATCGAGGCGAAGCCGTCCAACCGGGAACGCCTGCAGCACTGCTGCCGTTCCCTGCCGACGAAACGAAGAATCGACTGGGATTGGCTCGTTGGCTGTGCGACCCCCAACACCCGCTGACCAGCCGCGTTGCAGTCAACCGACTTTGGCAACTTTGCTTCGGCATGGGTTTGGTGAGAACGCCGGAGGACTTTGGTAGCCAAGGTGATCCTCCGACACATCCTGACTTGCTGGATTGGTTGGCGGTCGACTTTGTTGAAAATGGTTGGGACACCAAAGAAGCGCTGAAGCAAATCATGCTTTCCAACACCTATCAGCAGGCCAGCCAGCATCCTGATGCGGAGATGCTCCAGGCAACGGACCCGACCAACCGATGGATGGCGGTCTTCCCTGTCTATCGTCTGCCTGCCGAGATGCTGCGAGACAACGCGTTGGCAGTCAGCGGCCGCTTGGTTTCAAAGATTGGTGGTGCCCCCGCGAAACCATACGAACTGGAGGCTTCCTTCAAACCTTCCGAACGCGACAAAGGCGAGGGGCTCTATCGCCGCAGCCTTTACACCTACTGGAAACGTACGGGCCCAGCACCGGCCATGATGACCCTGGATGCCGCCAAACGCGATGTTTGCCGAGTACAGAGAGAACGCACGTCATCGCCGTTGCAGGCGTTTGTGATTTTGAACGGCCCGCAGTACGTGGAAGCGGCCCGAGGGCTGGCCGAGCGAATGATGAAGCGACACGATTCCGTCGACTCGCAAATCGCGAACGCTTTTCGAGTTCTGACCAGTCGCCCAAGCCAGGATCAGGAGCGAGTCGTTTTGCAGGACCTCTACACGACTCAACTTGATTACTTCAAGAAACAGCCGAAGCAGGCAACCTCCTTTTTAGAGACGGGTGATGCGATACCCGATGCCTCGCTCGCCCAGCCCGAGCTTGCAGCGTTGACCGTTGTGATTGGAACACTGATGAACTTTGACGAAAGTATGATGAAACGATGAACAGAGATCATGACCCAATCAGCCCGACGGCGCTAAACCGGAGATCCATGCTTGCTCAGGCGGGCATGGGGATGGGTGCAATTGCGTTCAATCAAATGTTGGCGGCTGAGTCGATGGGTGCGACCAACGCGCTGTCTGCTCTGCACCACGCTCCCAAAGCCAAGCGAGTGATCTTTCTTTTCCAGGCTGGCGCTCCTTCACAGATCGATCTGTTTGATCACAAACCGCTTTTGAAAGAGAAACACGGAACCGAGCTTCCCGACGAAGTTCGGATGGGGCAACGTCTGACCAGCATGAGTGGCAATCAGTCCAGCCTTCCTCTTGTGGGATCTCCGTTTGAGTTCAAGCAGCATGGAAAAGCGGGCACTTGGATGAGCGACTTGCTGCCACACACCGCAAGTATCGCGGACGACATATGCGTGGTCCGTTCCATGCACACTGAAGCGATCAATCACGGTCCCGGTGTGACTTTCCTGCAGACTGGCAGCATGTTTCCGGGCCGACCCAGCATGGGAGCTTGGCTCGACTACGGATTGGGAACTGAAAATCAGGATTTGCCCGCGTTCGTCGTGATGGTCACGAAAAACAAGGGAGGACAGCCGTTGGTGTCGCGGTTGTGGGGGAGCGGCTTTTTGCCGAGCAAGCACCAGGGAGTCCGCTTCCGCAGTGGCAAGGATCCCGTTTTATACCTGAGCAATCCAGACGGCATCGATTCGGAGAGTCGACGTTCCGCGATGAACGCCTTGCAGAAGCTGCATCAAATTCAGATCGCTAAACAGGCCGACCGCGAAGTCGAAACGCGAATCGCTCAGTACGAACTAGCTTTCCGAATGCAGGCGTCGATTCCTGAAGCCACAAATTTCGCAGATGAATCGAAAGAAGTCTTGGAAGAGTATGGGCCTGACGCGAAGAATCCAGGATCGTTCGCTGCGAATTGCCTACTCGCGCGTCGGCTGGCCGAGCGGGGCGTTCGGTTCATTCAGTTGTATCACCAGGGCTGGGATCAACATGGAGGTCTACCTGGCGGCCTGAGTCGGCAAACCAAAGAAACCGACCAACCCTCTGCGGCGTTGGTCAAAGACCTGAAGCGTCTGGGCCTGCTAGACGACACGCTTGTGATCTGGGGTGGCGAGTTTGGACGGACAAATTACTGCCAGGGAAAACTGACAGAAAAGAGTTTCGGTCGGGATCATCACCCTAAATGCTTCAGCCTTTGGATGGCTGGCGGCGGAATCAAACCGGGGATGACTTATGGGGAAACGGATCCCTACGGGTACAACGTGGCCGAGAATCCCGTCCACGTCCATGATTTGCAAGCCACTATCCTGCACCTGCTGGGGATCGATCACGAGCGTTTGACGCATAAATATCAGGGCCGACAATTTCGATTGACCGACGTGCATGGGCATGTGGTCAAAGACATCTTGGCCTGACCGGTGCGTTGTGCCGCTTAGCTGTTAAACTAGACCGATAGCGACAGACGGGCTTTCCCCGCGTCATTCTTTGCCGATCCATTTATCCTCATCTCGCTCAATTCCAACGATGCCGATTCGAATCAGCTGCCCCTGCGGTAAAGCTCTTAACGTTGCCGACACGATGGCAGGCAAAACCGTCAAGTGTCCTGGCTGCGGAAAACCGATCACCGTCCCAGGTGCGGGAAGTCCAGCAAAGGCCCAGCAGGCGCCAGCGCGACCAGCCGCTCCTGTGCAATCAGCAGCCGCCAGTGGCCGCATGAACGACTTGTTTGATGAGGAAGGCTTCAGCGCACAGATCGAAGCGGTTTGTCCGGCCTGCCGCACAGAGATGTCTGGCAACGCCGTGTTCTGCACCAAGTGTGGCTACCACAAAGAGACCGGCGAACGACTCGAAAGCCACCGAACAGCCGGAGTCGACATCAGCCATGGAACGCTTGCTTTGGAAAAAGCAGAACGCGACATGGAGAAAGAACGAGCCTTGCAAGCCAAGCTGATCAAAGGCGCAGGAATGCCATGGTGGGCGCTTGCTCTGGTACTCTTTGGAATCGGAAGCGCACTGACAATCGCCGTGCTCGTGGTCAACGCATCGCGGCGCGTGGACGAGAACTTTGAGTTCAACCCACTCGCGTTGTTCTTCACGCTGATCGGCTGTGCCTGCGGTTTGGTCGCACTGGGCGGCTACTGGATGATCGTGGTTCACGGCTTCAAGACGGATGGCAAGAAGGGCCTGCTAACGCTCATCCCGCCTTACGTCTTCTATCACGTGTACAAGTATCCCAGGGACACTTGGAAGTTCTTAGCCGTCACGATTGTGATGGCCGGAGCTGCTGGTGGTCTCTTTGCAGCAGCAGCAGCCCGCGGCGGCCTCTAAACGCAACGTTAGCGTTGCATTGGAACTTCAGCACTGGCAGGCATCACGCCACTTGCTCGGCGTGACATCGGGCGTTTGCCCAGCATTTCTACATCGAGTGATGGCGTAGGACTCTGCGAGGCCATCATTGCGTCGGATGATTCAGCCGGTGGTATCATGAGCCCCGGTTTCTCGACACTCTTGACAGTCGGAGACGAGAATCCGCGCCGGCGAGTGATCGTGGTCGTGGTCAGCCCCGAGTTTCTGGTGGACGGTGAGTCGGCTGCCTTGCGGTACCTTTTGTACTGAGGCGACAAATTCGCCATCTCTATTTCTTCGGTATGCTCTGACTTGCCTGGCAGCATGATGGTCGCAGGAATCCCCTGAACCAACTTGCCTTCGCTCGTCTTAAAAGAAGCCACCATGGAGATTCGTCGCTGAGTTCCCCCGATCGCATCCCAAGGCACCCACACACTGTAAGAGGCGCCCAAATCGGTCTGACTGAAGTGACGAGTGAATTGCTCTGGTGTGAACTCAAAACGTTTCACTCGGTCTTCCTGCTTCGACGCAGCGTCATCGAATCCATGAACGATCAAGCTGCCTTCAACAGGGACGGCTCGCGATTTTTCATCGTAGAAAAAGATGCGACCACCGAACCCTCGGGTTGGTGTGCGTCCAGTCTGAACCAGAGTATCGGGCGTCCAAGTTGCCGCGAGCTTCACCGGATTTGGGTACGCCTCCGGCGAGGCGTCCTTTTCCTTATCGGCACCAACCCAGGGGAGTCGGTCAAAGAAGGATGCGTCGTTCGATTCGGCAGTTGGATTCTTAGCCAACGTGGAGCAACCAACCGGCGCGACCATCAAGGCAGCAGCAACCATCAACAAGCAATTTTGCATTTTCATCGCAGATCCATCGGCGATAGTGGAAACGTTCTGGGTTAAGCAAGAACACGTTTGGCGGGACAAACGCATTCCAAAGTTCACTCGCTGAGTAGCATTCCGTCAGCTGCTGCACCCAAGCGACGAGGCTTTGGTGTGTTCGCATTCGATTCGGCCTCACGTGTCAGAGCGTCGATCCAACTGGCTTGCCGTGCGGTTTGCGCGGCCTTGGGTGTGTACGACGATTGCTGATACTCAGGCTTCTTGTAGGAAGGAAGCTGAAACGAGGATTGCCGGATAGGGCGACTCGACGTTGCCTCTTCCTTCGAAGGAAGCTGCTGGCTGACAGGAATCGTAACAGGCTTTGGAAGCACTGGTAGGTACTCCATGTTCGCTGCGGGATTCGGTGTCACCGACGCAGTTGAGGGAGCAACACTTTCAGCTGGCAGATTCATCACCTGAGGAATCGGTGCGATCGGAGGAAGCGTGTCCTGCATCAGCGGTGAGGACTGGATGGGCGCTGGGGTCGTCGAGTCAATGATCACCTCGCCCGATTGAATCATTTCCGAACCGTGAGAATGGCTGCTGTCATGAATGACATTTCCAGTCTCGGTTGGATACGAATCGTGAATCGTCACGTTCTCTGCGGTTGGGTGCAGGTCGGGATAGATCGTGTTCCCAACCGCAGGTCCCCAAAGTCCGTATCCACCACTGAGTCCGACGTCACCGTGAGCTTCCACGACGTCGGCCAAGCACCAGCTCATGCGACTGGACTCTGTCTCTTTGATGAAGTCCAAGTCTTCCTCGCCGGTGACCAACATGGGTGTCAGAATGACCAGCAGTTCGCTGCGTCGCTCAAACTCTTGATCGAACTTGAAGAAGTGTCCGATCAACGGGATGTCGGCGATCACTGGAACACGTCGACTGAAGTTGGATCGAGTCTTCTGAATCAAACCGCCGAAGACAACCGTCTGTCCACTGTAGGCAGCGACCACAGACTGAGCGGTGGTTTCCAAGATATCATCCACAATCACGGTCCCGTTACCCGTCGGAATTGCGGTTCCGTTCGCGGGGTCACGATCCGATCGGGTGGCGTCGATGTCCATCACGATCAAGCCATCCGCACCGACTCGTGGCCGAACGTTCATGATCAGACCAACTTCGATGTCTTCGGTCACCAACTGTGTTTGTCCAACACCAAGGTTTTGGACTCCTGTGACTCGTGCCACACGTCGGCCAACCTGAACGGCGGCTTCCGTATTGTCCATCGTCATGATCTGAGGACGGCTCAATACCTGAAGACGATTCGCGTCCTGCAGGGTTCGCAATAGCAAACTGATCGAATCGCTCGCGGCACTCATCACGAAACCGCCGTAACCAACAGCCGAGGTCGTGCCAACACCGAAGCTGCTAATGCCGCTTCCAGCGAGCTTTCCTTGAGCAAACGAGTTTGCATTGGTCACACCAGCTCCATTGAAGTTGAAGCCAGGATCCGATGGAGCGGTTGCTCCTGGAAATGCCCCCGCAGCGATGCCGCGATCGTAGATCAATGAGTCTTGCAATCCAACTTCGCCACCAATCTCAAACGTATCGTCGAGCGCGACTTCCGCAATCAAGACCTTCACTAACACCATCGGTGGGCGACGATCAAGCTTGTCGATCAAACCACGCACGTCTTCGTAAAGGCGTGGCGAGACGCTCAACAGCAAGCTGTTGCTGACGGGTTCCTCAACCACGATCAAATCTCGATCGGGAAGATCGTAGGGCCCCAGTCCTTGCTGGTATTGCTGGATCTGGTTCACCGTCGTGGTCCGTTGCTGGACATAGCCTTGAATGGCTGCGGCAACATCGACGGCCGCCTGATGACGCAACCAGATCACTTCGGTGATTCGCTCGGCGAACCCTTCGCTGTCCAGTCGCATCAGAATGCTCTCGACAACGTCCAAGTCATCCGCCGATCCACTGGCAACAATGCTGTTGGTACGCTGATCGGTGGTGAACCGCAGCGGTACAAGCGAGCTATCGCTGGCTGCGGTGGAAGGTGGCAAGTTGGCTGCGCCAACGCTGGTGCCATTGGTCGATGCATCGGCACCAAACAGATCCTGGAGTGCCGTCGTCAGCTGCAGAGCGTCGCCGTTTTGCACGGTAAACACTTTGACCAACGACTCGATTCCAGGAGCTTTGTCCAATTGGCGAATCAACTCAGCGATCAAAGGCATGCTTGCCCCTGGCGCACGAACCACAACCGCGTTGGCATTGGCGTCGGCCGTCACAACGGCCCCTGCCAAAATCCCTGAATCAAGCACTTTGTTATTGGCTGGATCGACTGTCACGATCGAAAGCGTGGTTGAAGGTGCGGTCAGATTGTCACTGCCGCCTTCAGCTTCTCCGTTGATCGCCGCCTGAAGGACAGGTTGCAATTCTTCTGCACTGGCGTGCGTGAGCGGAAAGATCTTGATTTGGTTCTGAGCCGTGATCTGCTGAACGTCCAAGTCGTTGATCAACTGCGTGACTGAAATCAAGTCACGGGGAGCTGCACTGACGATCAAGGAGTTCGTTCGGTAATCGGCTAGCACGCGGACACGTGTTCCGATACCAGGACGGAGATCGTCGCCCGTACCAGGTCGATCCGAAAAGAAGTCACGAATGGTCTGCTCTGCATCCACTGCGGAAGCGTTTTGCAGCCGGAAGACTCTCAAACGGCTCGATTCGGCAACCGGTTGATCGATTTTGGAAATCAGTTCCTTCAATCCGTTGATCGCTTCGGTGCGGCCAATCAACAACAATGCGTTCGGGGAATCGAGCGAAGTGATACTGACCTCTCCCTGACGTGCCGAAAGCACATCCTCGTAGAGCTGAGCTAGCAGCTGCGAAACGGCGTTCGCGTCTGCATGTTCAAGCTGGACAACATCGATATCTGGTTTGGTCAGCTTGCTCTCGTCTTCAATTTTCTTGATGATTTCACGTACTCGCTCGACGTCACGTTTCGCACCACGGATGATGATCGTGCCAAGCTCAGGTACGAACTGGATTTCGGTGTCGCCGATCACACCAGCACCACCGCCGAACTCATCGCCCGCTGCTGGCTCTTCGTTTCCTGGAGCAGCTTGCTGTGCACCGGCCTCAGGTGCTGCTGCGTCTTGCTGAAATACAGCGTTGCGAAAAGGTGAGTTCTGACCAACAGTCGCCGCGTCCACTGTCTTGCCGGCATTTCGCTCCAGCTCTCGAAGCAAACGGAATGCACGCTGAATGGGAGCAGGCTCCGCATTCTCCAAACGCACCAACTCAGTGACTCCACCGCGGGAAGGCACCTGATCAATCGACGCCAGCATCTTTTTCCAACCGGGAATGGATGGCTCGGGGGCGATCACGGTGACTTGGTTGTTGCGACGATCAACCTCCACGGTTGTCCCTTGGAGTGGGGCAACGGTCAGCTGGAAAGCGGCTTTCTCACCGTTCTGACTTGTCGTGACAGGCAATGAGCCACCGCCCAAACTCTGAAGGTCATCCTCAAACTCTCGCCAAGTGATGTAGGTCAAGTTGGCGTTCAGCGATCCATCGGTTCGTACCGTGCGATGCGAGGCCAAGAGGTTCTTTACGTCTCGTGCGATCGACTTCTGAGTCTCCTCAGGTGCCATCACTACTAGTTGCTCGTTGCGGGCATCTGGCGAGATTTGCACACCAGCGATGTCGCGATACTGCAAACTCAGTTTGGTCGCGATGGACTTCGCATGTGGTGCAGGGACCGAGAGTTTCTGCAACTGAGGCGTCATGTTCTGAGCGTTCCCTAAACTGGAACAGGTCAGAGTCACGCTCATGGAAAGCAACGTCAGGATGAAGCGGCGCATTAGCCACCACCTTTTTGTCGAGGATCTTGCGGAGATAGAACGGGCCTTCCGCGGGCGCTCACCCGTTCAATCCGAGTCATCGACGAAATCCGCACAGCCCCTACAGACAAAATGATTGTCTCGAGCGGCTCAAACCGGTCAAAAGCGAGTTGAGAGCATAAGAAGTGCAGGCGCGAATTCTGATCTTTCAAAGAAATCACGATTTTTGCTAAAGCTGCAGTCAACTTCACTTGTTCACCACCGCTGGGTGCTCGCAAATGCGCAACCTACATCTGACAACGATTCTCCTGACGGGGATCTCGCTACTGGCACTTGGCTGCCGGCAAACCTCGGGCCCCGTTCCAGGTGGACCGCTGTCACCGAACGGACTTGCACCAGTCACAGGTCAAAACCCCGCACTGAACCCATTTGGCGGCGCAACCCGCGTCACGCCTCCCGCAACGGGGTCATACAGCGCGTCCAGCAACTACATGAGTGGCGTTGCACCGATCGCTCAGACAGGTGGAACCTTCAACTCAATCAATGGAGTCGCTCCCGCTGGTGGATTCGCGAACCAAGGGGATGTGATTGGTTCTGGTGTACAGAGCGCCGGTTGGAACGAAACGACGTCTCGTTTGAACTCGCAACCCTCTCAGGCACCGGACTTCGGCGTCAACTCGTCCGTCCGAGACCCGCGCGGCGGTGGAATGCGAACCATCGATTTAACAGGCGCGCCTGCGCCTCCGGGCTACCAACCGAACATCCAGAGTTTCACGCCAGCTCCCTCGAACTTCGCGCCTGCAAATCAGCAGCCGTTCCAGCAGCGACAACAGTTCCAACCACAACAGCAGCAATTCCAACAGCGACAACAGTTCCAACCGCAGCCAACATTTCGGCAGGGCGTGCAGACAATCAATGTCCCAAGCCAAGGACAGATCGCAAACCAACCAGCTGGCAACAGCCTCCGAACCGCCACAGCTCCTGGTCCATCAACGGATCCAGTTGGTAACACTGTCGGTGGAACCAGCGGACAGGACAATCTGCCCTGGCGCCGGCCCGACACCAGATTCTAAAAACGATACCCAGTCGCGATTCTGCTGAGCACTAGGCCTGAAAAATCACGGGAGCACCATAGCTCTGGTGAATTTGGTTGCAGCGTGCGGGATCTAGCCGCAATCCATGAGCCAGATCAGCCAAGTACTCGGCTTCTTTCTGCTCATCGAGGTCAATTCCCATCAGGGAAATCGAGTAGACCTGTTCCTCCATGCCTCGCGGCACCGACCACGTGAACTCGCGAACATCAACAGGCTTGGCGAACTCGGCTCTCAAGAAGTCGACTTCTTCTTGGGAAACCTCACCAAGTTGCTTGACGATGTCGTCTTGCTCGTCTTTGGTGATCTGACCATCGGACTTTGCCGCACAGATCATCGCTCGTATGAGAATCTCCGCCTGCTCATTCATCTCCTCGTGCTTCGGCTCGGGTTGCCTTGGTTTGGGCTGTGGTGTTTGCCGACGCTGTTGATGGTGATCGTTCGACACGTTCAACAAATCCTCAAGGCCTTTCGCTGCATCACCGATCGTTCGAGGACGCCGCGTCGAAGTCTGACTACGTGGATTCTGGGCCTTGGGATGCTGTCGAGGCTGAGGCTGCGACTTTCCGCGCCCACCGGTCAGGAGATCCTTCAAGATGTTTCCGCCAGCACTTCCTGAGCCAGACTTTTTTCCCAACAACGCACCCAACACATCCATCGCATCCATATCACAACCCTTTACAACATTGAAATCAATCCAAGACCCCTGGCACCAGCCAGACGACGCAATGGAATCTATCGCATCTGGATAATGGTCGCAAACGATCGCAGTGCTCGCACCGTTGACATCCGATTGACTCGATCCCTTTTGAGGCGGTGTTTGGTGTGTTCAATTTGAAGCGTGGACGGAACAACCAACAAACGTTCTCGTGCTAAAATCCTTCCTGATCTTCCTCTCCCAGTAACGTCTTCCAAGCCAATCACGCATGAGCGAACCGCAATTGACGCCCGTGCTGCAGACGTTGGCTGACCTGATCCAGATCAACAGCGTCAATCCAAACTACGGAGGAGGCGTTCCCGAAGCAGCAGTAGCCGACTATGTCGAGCGTTTCTTTGTTGACCGCGACATTTCAGTGCGACGCCAATCTGTTCTTCCACAGCGTGACAACGTCATTGCATGCTTAGCCGGGGCAAATTCTGATCGGCGAATCATTCTGGAAGCTCACATGGACACCGTTTCGGTGGCAGGAATGACAATCGATCCTTTCGATCCCGTGGTGCGTGACGGTCGCATGTTTGGTCGTGGCTCCTGCGACACCAAGGCAGGCATGGCGGCCATGATGCACGCGATCGCGTCCGTTGCTGAATCAGGAATCCAACCTGCTTGCGACGTTTGGTTCGCAGCAACGGTGGACGAAGAGTACTCCTATCGTGGCGTGGCCAAACTCTGCGAAGACTTGGATGCGGAAGCGGCGATCGTGGCCGAACCAACCAATCTTGCCGCGGTCGTCGCCAGCAAAGGACTGGTGCGTTGGAAGATCGAAACGATCGGCAAAGCCGCCCACTCATCGAAACCGCACTTGGGCAACAATGCGATCGAGCAAATGGCTCACGTGATTCAAACCATTCGCAATGACAATCACGCGATTGCGAATCGCCCTCATCCGATGCTCGGACCTGCCACCTGCAGCATTGGTGTCATTCGTGGTGGCACCCAAATCAATTTGGTTCCGGCCTGCTGTGAAATCGAACTCGACCGACGAATGCTTCCTGGTGAGACCGTCGAGGGTGTACTGAATCACTATCAAACTCTGATGGATCGCCTTTCCGACGAGCATCGAGGGATACAGATCGTGATGCATGAGCCAATGTTGACGGACTTTCCGCTCGAGACCCAAGTCGACTGCGTCGCGGTCGAAACCATGCTCAAAATCCTTCGAGATTTGCAACTGGATGCTCAACCAATCGGTGTGCCATTCGGAAGTGACGCCAGCAAGTTTGGAGCGATTGGAATCCCGAGTATGATCTTAGGTCCAGGCAGTATCGATCAAGCGCACACCGTGGATGAGTCCATCGAATGTGCCCAGGTCCCCAAGGCAATGGACATCTACCGCCGGTTCATTTCCGAATATAGCTAGTCCGATAGTCACCAAGCGAGATTCAAGCTTGAACGAAGAAGTCGAAACGGTGGATGGCGCGCGATTGATGATCGATCGTGACGGTGTCCAAGCAAACCACATCCAGACCGAAGCCATCGACAGCCAACAAATCGAGCGTTGTGTCCGCTGGTTCCGTCAAGTCACCATCGAAACTCCGCCTGCAATCAACAGTCACTGGCTGAGGCATGTCGTGCAGAATCAACTGGACGAGAAGGTGTCGATCGGAGCCTTGATCGTTGCCGCATACCGCTGTGGAATCCCGATCGCTCACAACCCAGAATCTGATCGAAACAATGTCACGATCGGAATCTCCGCTGACAACATCAACGAGTACGACTGCGGCTGCGCGGGCTGACGCGAAGCCGCCATTCCTTCCCTTCATCCAATCCCGTTCCATGCAAAAAACGATCCCATTGCGTGCGGTCTTCATCGGCTTGATCCTGATGACGTCGGCCCATGCTGAACCGCGAACCGTGCGAGTACTCACCGTTGGCAATAGCTTTGCAGAGAACGCTCTCGCCTATCTGCCGCAAATCACCGAGGCCTCAGGCAACCAACTGATCTTCGGAAAAGCAAACCTAGGGGGCTGCTCACTGGAAAGACACTGGCGTCATGTCGAGAAATTTGAAGCGAATCCAGAGGATCCCGAGGGTCGCCCCTATGGTAAAGCGAAGCAGAGTCTGGCTGAACGTTTGAAAGCTGATCAGTGGGACTACGTCACCATTCAGCAAGCCAGTTTCCTGAGCCATGATCGGAAAACCATCGAGCCATACGGCCTCAACCTCAGCCGCTACATTCGCAAGCACGCTCCCCACGCGAAACTGTTGATTCATCAAACCTGGGCGTACCGCGTCGATGACCCGCGATTTGTTCCAACGAACGAAGGCAAGCAACCACATACGCAGGAACTGATGTACCGGAGTGTCCGTGCTGAGTACCACGCGCTAGCCGACAAATTGGCGGCAGACTTGATTCCCAGCGGCGATGCGATGTTTCTTGCTGACACAAATCCAACCTGGGGATTCCGTCCCGATGCAAACTTCGACTTTAAATCGGCAACACCCCCAGCACTCCCTCAGCAGATTCACTCCCTGCACACGGGCTGGCGATGGAAAGACAACAAAGACGGCTCAACTCAACTACGACTCGACGGTCATCACGCCAGTCGCGCCGGCAGATACCTCTTGGGATGCGTTTGGTTTGAAGCACTTTTCGATCAAAGTGTCGTCGACAATTCCTTTCAACCCAAAGACATCGATCCGGAGTACGCGAAATTCCTTCGATCGATCGCCCACCGCGCCGTGGCTGACTTGAAGACGAACCGTCTTTCGCGAGCCGATCGCATCCTGAATCAGATCAAGAATCCGTCAGAGTCTCAGGTCATGATTGCCGCGCATCGTGGTGGCTACGCTGAGGATCGTCGTGATCAAGCACCTGAGAACACGGTTGCGAACATCGAAGTCGCAATCAGCCGTGGATTCGACCTCTACGAAACTGACATTCGAAGAACCTCAGACGGCGTCTTTGTGATCGTCCACGACGGCACGCTCGATCGGGAAACGACAGGCTCCGGTCCGGTTGAAGACGTCACCAGTTCGCAACTGCAAAAGCTGCGAAAGCGGTATCGTGATCAATCGGTCTCCACTGAACCAGTCGCCACGCTGGAGGACTTTCTGCGGGCGGGCAAGGATCGCATGTTGTTCAAGGCGGATCTAAAGCCAGGTGTCATCGAACACTTCGATGCGTTGTCTCGTCTGATCGACCAGCACCAGATGAGCACTCAAGTCCTGTTACGAACGGGCTTCAAGGATGCCGATGCGATTGCCAGGTGCTTTGCCGACGGAACCCCACACGTCGAAGTGATGTTCAAGGTCGATAC
This sequence comes from Rubripirellula sp., assembly GCA_045110715.1. GTDB lineage: Bacteria > Planctomycetota > Planctomycetia > Pirellulales > Pirellulaceae > Rubripirellula. The sequence continues at coordinate 13,007 of JBGCGI010000009.1, read as the reverse complement.
TGCAAAGCAAGTATCGAAGCTTGCCCAGAAGTTCGCGAATCATCCACTGCTGACGATACAGGTGAACATCGCCAAAGGTGAGTCGCTTACGAAGGAGAAACTGGCCGCAATCCAAACGGCGCGGCAAAAGGGTTACCTCGTTGAAACACACATCTACGATGATCGCGACCAATGGCGCGAACTGATCGACGCTGGGGTGCGGATGTTTCACACCAGCTCTCCCGATGCCCTGCGAGCGTATTTAGACAGGTAATTCCGAGGCTGCGTGGTCGAGTTTCACGGATTCGACGGGCGATAGCAAAGCACAACCATTCGTTCGGGATTGCGGCCGACGTTAAAAATGGGGTATCTGCAATGGAATGCTGGAGGAAAGATTTCTCCAGACACCCGACTCATCACCTCAAGGGCTCACGGATGATGCCTTCGATCGGAACATCCTATCGAAACTGCTGCTTGGTTTTCTGCGCGCTGTGCATGATGCTCTCCACCGCGTCGATCGCGAAAGGGGCAACGCCTGCCCAGTTGGATGCGCTGATCGCGAGTCAAGACACAGCGCAAGCGATGGAAGTCGCTCGCGAACTTGATGGTGAACCACGCGATTCGATCGACCTAACACTTTCCCTTGCTCGCTTGGCACGAGAGCTCGAAAAAGCAAATAAACTTGAGTCGGCCGCAGAGTTTTTTCAGCGCTCCGTGGTTGCCTCCGATCGTCCCGCGGCAGCCCGCTTGCCCGCCGACACACGCGTGTTGATCCGCGTCGCCGCAGCCGCAGTGTTTGTGAGAGCCAGTAAGTTGCCCGCTGCGATCGCAGCGATCAAACCCGTCTTGGAAAGCGACAGTCAGACAGGCGAGAAGCATCGTCAGCGCGCCGTTGCAATCTGCCTGCAGGTCGGCGCTGCCAGTTTATCGGGCGGTGCACCCACCACTGCATCGGAAGCCTACTCACTGGCACTCAAGAACGCTGATCCAAAACAGCGTGCCACAGCGATGCTAGGAGACGCCTGGGCGACTGCAATTCAGAACGATCGTCCACTGGATGCGGCGAAGAAACTTGCCACCTTCATCGACGCTTACCCAGACCACACCGACACGCCGCGTGCTGCTCGTGCTTGCGCGGAGTGCCTTAAGCAGGCTGATCGGCAAGCAGACTCGGATGCCATGCTGGCCGATCTCTTGAACCGTTGGCCCAACTCTGAAACCGCGATGGAAGTCATTCGCAGCCACCAAGACTTGGCGATCGACCTGGTCCCTACTGCCGTTCGCCAATGGATCATTCAGAAAGCGAACGCCGATGACATGAAGGCGTTTGGTGCCAAGACAACGATGCTTGGTATGCTGATCGCAACTCGGTTGAATGAAGTGAACGCGTGGTCCAACCTGGCGAAGCACTTGGCAAAGATTGACAAATCGGGTCAGGCGATCTCGGAGGTACTGAATTCCCTCAGCGAGAGCAAACAAGACGCCGAAGCGGAACGGTTGGCGACTCAATTCATCGCTGGATCGGAAGGTTTTGACGTCTCCGAGCGTGCGCGAGAAGCAGCCTGCCGTTGGGCAGGTCGCACGCAGCGATGGTCCATGTTGGCTTTGGCCTCCGAGTCAGAGGACGCCGCCCAAGGGAATGCGAAGCGGACCGTCACCGTTGAACGATTGTTCGCCGAAGCATTGATGCAGACCGGACAAGTGGAGGCAGCCCGAAAATGGTGGAACTCGCTTGTCGACCGACGACGTGTTGATGATTTCGCAACTTTGCTACGGTGCGCCGAAGCCGAAACTTCTGTTGGCGAAGACGCCGAAGTTGCCGAACAACGAATCAAAGCGGCTCGAAAAGCAGCCGGCGACGACCGATTCAACCTTGCTCTCTTGAACTTACTGGAAGCCGAATTATCCATCCGACGCATGGACTTTGATGCCGCTCGATCGCTTCTGGAATCTGTTGTCCGATCGAGTGAAACCGAAGCTGGGCTCCGCGGCCGAGCTCAATGGCTGATTGGCGAGACTCACTATCTACAGCAGGACTTTTCAGCGGCGATCGAATCCTACCGTTTGGTAGAAGGGATCGATGGCGGAGGCATGTGGGTTTCCGCGGCATTGCTGCAAGCTGGCAAGTCATTCGAACAATTGGGGCGGACACGAGAGGCGACCGTTTGCTACGGAAACCTAGTCAGCAGATTTGCGGACTCCTCCCACGCCAAAGTTGCTCGACAGCGACTCGCGGCGATCACTCCAAACTCTGACAAGACTCCGTCCAACGACAGTCCATCAAGGCAGACCATTCGACGATGAACGATCGCCGCAACCAACATCAACGACGCTTGTTACCCAGTTCCGCAAGCAAATCGTCACGGAGCCAGCTCGCTGGTCTTCTTTCACGTATCGCCCCCCTATTTGTGCTGGCGATCGGGGCGCTGTGGTGGATGACTGCGATGCGTCCAGCTTTGGGCCAGTTTCCGCAACAACAGCAACAACGCCAGCAGTTCGCACCTCAATCACAATTCCAGCCACAGTATCGGACCGCTGCCGCGCCGAGCATTCCCTCGTCTGCACCGGTGAACAACGCTGCAAGTCCGGCACCGTTGGATGCACAACCACCGCTCGATGAGAACGCGGAGTCCAGCGTGCCGTGGGAACTACCTGCCTTCGTTACAAGGATTGCCCAAGGCGGCTGGTTGATGCTGCCACTCGCGGTGTGCTCGTTGATTGTCTTCGCGCTATCGTTGGAACGCATGATTGCGCTTCGCCGTGGCCGCGTGATTCCTCGTCCGTTCGTCCGTCGCTTCACCGAATGCGTGGAGGATGGGCAGTTGAGCTACGAAGAGGCAACGGAACTGTGCGAAGCCTTTGATTGCCCAGTCGCAGAAGTCTTTCGTGCCGCACTTCGCCGTTGGGGACGTCCCATGCTTGAGGTCGAGCAGGCCGTGATGGATGCGGGTGATCGAGTCGCCGATGGTTTGAAACGATTCCTACGAGTCTTTCACGCGATCAGCAATGTTGCCCCGCTGATCGGATTGCTGGGCACCGTCCTGGGCATGATCGAAGCCTTCGAAATGATGAGCAACCAAGACGCCTTGGGAGGTCCAGACTTACTGGCTTCCGGAATCAGCATGGCACTGATGACGACTGCAGGTGGACTATCCGTGGCCATCCCCGCCTACCTGGCTTACATGTACTTCAGCAGCAAGTCAGATCGCTACTTGAACGAGATCGACAAACTGTGTCAGCGAGTCGTGGACTGCATTTCAGCGGAAGGTTTAGAGAGTGCTGGAAATACTCGCAGCACGAAGAAACGCCGCGCCGCTTAACAACGAACCATTCGGTTACGAACCATGTCCATTCGTCGCAATGACTCTGCCGAAGAAGCAACCATCAACTTGACGCCGATGATCGACGTCGTGTTTCTGCTTGTGATCTTCTTCATGGTAGGTAGCAAATTCAGTGAAGCCGAGAGCCGCATCGATGTGAATGTCCCATCGGTTGGCGATCTGCGTTCGATCACTCGTGTGCCAGATGAGCGAGTCGTCACCGTTGATGTCAACGGCGTCGTGGCCTTGGATGGAACACCGATGTCACTCCCGCAGCTGACCGAAACTCTGCGAATCCAGCATGCAAACTATCCTGCCCTACAGGTTGCCTTGAAGGCAGACGAAAACGTCACGCACGGAACCACAGTTCAGGTCATGCATGCGATGCGTAGTAGCGGCGTGAGCCAAATCGGCATCTCGACAAGGATGCAACGTTGAGAGACTCCGCTCAGCTATGGGCTGACCCACGACTCGTCTACACGGTTGCTGCGACTGCTGTCGCGCTGCTGCTGATCACAATCTGGCTGTTTCAACGGCAGCGAAAGCAAGGACGCCAGGCCGGATTCATCTGCCTGTTTTTGTCAGTTGCGTTGCACATCGCACTGATCTTCTTGGTCCCCTTTCTTCCAGCAAGAAATGGTGGCTCCTCCACCGTTCGCGAAGAAACCACCGAAGAAGCGGGAATCGACTCGGTCGCGTTCTCGACATTCGATCCTGACATGGAAATCGACGACGCGTCAAATGATGACCAGCTCTCGCAAGTCGCCCCGCTCCCCGTCTCGAACTTGACCGATCTGTTAGACGAACCACAGCCGCCAGCACAGGAACCAGAGACCCTCAACGAAGTTGCGGACGTCGAGACAGAGGAGCCGTTGCCTTCCGATCCGGTTCCCGAAAGCCTGGCCAACGAGCCGACCGAGTCGGAATCACAACCCATCGATGAACTGGACACACAGTTGGGTGAGTTGCTCGATCAAGCTTTTGCTGCCGCAGAACTTTCTCCACCACCGGCAGCCGATTCGGCCGCCGACATGCAGCCAGCCCCCGCCGAAACCTCACAAACCGTCAGCGATTCTCAAGCATCGGTGGAAGCCACCCCGGTTTCTACCGCGACAGCGCCGGCTCGAACAGTCGTTGGTGATTTGGAGGGCGACTTCGCCAATCGTGTTGGAGCCGCCAAGGTAGAAGCCCTTCAGCGAACCGGTGGTAACGAAGACACCGAAGCCGCCGTCGAAGCGGCACTGAAGTACCTCGCGGAATCCCAACGAACAGACGGTGCATGGGATCCACGTACCACGGGCGCTGGCACCGAACGAGCACCGCTCGGGATGAACCGCGGCGGTGCTGGATCAAAAGCAGAATCGGCAATCACTGGATTGGCACTATTGACCTTGATGGGTGCTGGCCAAACGCATCAACAAGGTGACTACGCCGACAACGTTTTTCGTGGTTTGGCGTACTTGATCAACCACCAGAAACCGAGTGGATCTTTGGCGGGTGATGCCGCTGTCTACGCAGCAAACTACAGTCACGGGATGGCCGCACTTTCCATGTGCGAAGCCGCAGCGATCACGCGTGATGCGTCAGCATTGCAGTCGGCCTCGCGGGCTCTTGCCCACACGCAACGAATGCAACATCCATCCACCGGAGGCTGGCGGTACACGCAGGGTGATCCCGGCGACTTGAGTCAACTGGGCTGGCAGGCGATGGTCCTGGACGCAGGACACCGCGCTGAAATCCAACTGAACAATCGATCCGTTACTGGAGTCCAACGATTCTTGCGAAGCGTTCGGATGGGCAGCAGCGGCGGGCTTGCCAGCTATCGTCCCGGTGAAGCACCAAGCCGAACAATGACTGCCGAAGCACTCGCGACTCGTTTGCTGATTGGCGAGAAAGTTCCGGCCAATGAAATTGCAGAAGCCGAACGATATTTGCTGCAGCAACCTCCCGGCGTTGGCCAAGACAACTATTATTACTGGTACTACGCGACCCTCGCACTTCATCAACTGCAAGACGATGCTTGGGACCAGTGGAACGAAGCGCTCAAACGACGACTGCTGGCCACGCAGCGCAGCGATGGCAGTTGGCCCGCCGATACGTTATGGGGCGGTTACGGCGGAAGCGTCTACACGACCTCAATGGCGACACTGTGCCTGGAAACCTACTACCGTCACGCGATCCGCAGCGACGACGACCGGATCGCCAACCGACCCACCAGCCCGATGTTTCAACGACGTTGATTGAAACACTTCGTGGCGCGGCGGATGCCGAAGGTTTTGTTCTAACAGGCGTCGCTCCCGCCGTTGCCGCCTCTGGCTACGCGAACCTCGTTGACTGGATTGAATCGGGCTACGCGGCGGAGATGGAGTACTTTGCCAAACGCCAGCAGGCCTACAAGCATCCTGCGAGTGTTCTCGAAGGAGTCAAATCAATCGTCGTACTGGCGTATCCCTATTCAGCAGCCAACCAAGCGTCGATCACACCAGGCCAGGGACGAGTGGCCAGATACGTGGGGGATGGAGTCGATTATCACGACACAATTCACACCAAACTCAAGCGACTCTGTGCAGTCATTCAGAACCACGATCCTCAGGCATCCGTTCGTGGTGTGGTCGACACCGCACCGCTACTTGAGCGTGAGTTCGCGCAAGCTGCAGGGCTCGGGTGGCGAGGAAAGAACACATTACTGCTGAACAAACACTTGGGAAGTTACTTCTTCCTGGCCTGCGTTCTGACCAGTATTGAACTACCCAGTGACCTGTCTCACGAGTCAGCCCACTGTGGAAGCTGCACCGCATGCTTGGACGCCTGTCCGACCGATGCGTTTCCCAGCGCAGGAGTCTTAGATGCGAATCGCTGCATCAGCTATCTGACAATCGAACATCGCGGTTCGATCCCTGTTGAGTTACGTGAGGGAATCGGCGACCTAGTTTTTGGTTGCGACATCTGCCAAGAGGTGTGCCCTTGGAACCGCAAGCCTGCAAGATCTGCAACGCGACAACCTGACTCGTTCGACACCTTGAATCTTCGAGAGCTATTCGAAATCACCGAGGACGAGTTTCGACAACGGTTTCGCAAGACTCCACTCTGGAGAACGCGCCGCCGCGGAGTCCTTCGAAATGCAGCCATTGTGCTCGGGAACCAACGTGACGCCGAATCGGTGCCATCGCTGACCCTCGGTTTGAATGATGAAGAATCAATTGTGCGCGGAGCGGCGGCTTGGGCGCTCGGTCGGATCGCAAGTATCGAGGCCAAATCCGCCTTGCAATCGCGCCGGCTTGAGGAAGTGGTCGATGAGGTTCAATCGGAGATTGAGGCCGGACTAGCGTTCATCGACTCACAATGATCCGCCATCTCGGGCGAGTGTTTACTGTGAAATTCGCTGGCAAGCTTCGGCGTACTTCGCTGCCGTTTGAGCGATCACATCGTCAGGCAAAGCTGGCGGGTCACTTTGCTTGTCCCACCCGCACTGCGAAAGCCACTCGCGAACAAACTGCTTGTCGAACGAGGCTTGTGCTTGACCTGGATGATAATTGTCCGCTGCCCAGAATCGCGAACTGTCTGGCGTTAATACTTCATCGATCAATACGACTTCTTCGCCTACCAAGCCAAACTCGAATTTGGTGTCTGCAATCAGAATGCCACGACTGGCCGCGTGTTGACAAGCAGACTCGTAGACCTGCAAACTCAGCTCGCGAAGCTGCAAAGCTAAATCGCTGCCGATGTCGGCGATCATTCGGCCGATCGTCACGTTCTCGTCATGCCCCTCCTCAGCCTTGGTCGCCGGCGTGAAGATCGGGGTCGGCAATTTGTCGCACTGCTTCAAGCCTGCGGGCAACTTGTTCCCACAGATCTCGCCGCTCGATTCATATTCGCGAAGTCCACTGCCTTCCAAATAGCCACGGACAACACACTCAAAGGGGATCACCTTCGCTTTCTCGGTCAGCATCACTCGGCCTTGGAGTGGCTCGACGTCAAACTGTGACGATAGCGAAGGTGGAATTTTCGTTGAAATCAAGTGGTGCCTCACGCCCAACTTCTCAAACCAAAATTCACTCATCGCCGTCAGCAAACATCCTTTTTCAGGAATTCCACTGGGCAGGATGTAGTCGAAAGCACTGATTCTGTCTGTACTGACGATCAGCAACGACTCGCCAAGGTCGTAGATGTCCCGCACTTTCCCGCTACGCCGTGGAAGTGGCAAGTGCGTCTCCAGCAAGGCACCGGAGCCGTCGAATCGATAAAGTGGAGAGTCCGTTGATTGGTTCATTCAGGTAATTTGGCAAACCCTCACTTGATGGGCAACCGGTCGCGTCCTGCACAGGAACCGACTAGGATATTGGAGCGTAAGAAACGTGCACTTTCGAACCTTGCCGACGGGATACGGGCGCGGCGTTCGAAACCTATCCATTCACTATTCATACAACGACTCTCGGCCCGCCAAATATGGGGCAATTTCATTTCGATGTCTCGGATGCTGCCAGCGACTTCATCGGGCGTTCACTCTGGAACGATGCATACATTTGTGGCATCGAGGGTGTTCCGTGGGAATCTCGCAACCAGTTCGATGGCTCGCGTCTGACAATCACTCGCGGAATCGAAACATCCGGCAAGCTGTACATGGCGTGTCCCTTAGAGGGGCTCGGCTTTCGTACGCTCAGCACTTGCAGTCTGCGATCACTCGAAAACGAGTCGCATCTGTTGCCTTTGGAATTCGCTCGCGGTAGCTGTTTTCGAGCTCGCGTGCAGTCGGACGCCTGGGCGCGCGCAGGGCTCACGCTTTCCGAAGAATTCAGTTCGCTGCTTGAGCAAGGGACAGCCTGTTTCCTCGATGCCGCACAATGCCGAGCAGACTTGAATCAGTCGGCTGAAAAGTCCATCGAGGCGTTGGGGCTGCTCGAGCGAGCCATCGTCGAACTTGGTGAGTCGTATGCGTTGCAGTCAATCGCATTCCGTAAGCAACGTGAGTTGCCAAAGATAGGCACGCTGCTTGCCGGCACCGTGATCCCTCCCTCGCCCGTTGGATCCCTCGGCTGCGATTCGTTTTCAAACGCATTCAATGCAGCGTCTGTCCGACTGAGTTGGGCTGACATCGAAACGGATTCGGGACGCTTCGATTTTTCGAACGCCGAGCAAACGATTCAGCACTGCTTGACGAAGGGACTCCGAGTGATCGGCGGACCGATGGTGGATTTCCGCGAAAGATTGATGCCGCACTGGATGTACTTGTTGGAAGATGACTTCGAGGCGTTCCTGACTTCCGTAACAAGCTTTGTTGAAAAAACAGTCACCCACTTTCGTGGCAAAGTACAACTCTGGAATTGTGCTGCAGGATTGAACACACCTGGCCCGCTGAAGTTAGACGACGAGCAGATCATGCGGTTGGCGATGGGAATCATCGAAACCGTTCGTCGAACGGACCCAAACACACCTGCAATCATGTCGTTTGACCAGCCGTTCGGCGAATACTTGGCCAAACACCGCGATGGAATTTCGCCGTTGCACTTTGCTGACGCACTTGTTCGCAGCCAGCTAAAGTTGGCCGGCATCGGACTGGAGTTTCGCGTCAACTACCGAGACAACGCGACGCTGCCGCGATCCGCAGTTGACCTCGGTCAAATGATCGATCGCTGGGCGACATTGGGAATGCCGATGCTGGTCCAGATCGTTGCTCCAGGTGGCTCCGGTCCAGACGCGAACGCACTGATGACGGGCGATCTGTTGACCGGCGAAGCTTCGGCAGTGGATGCCGCAGCGGAACAACTCCGTATCGCGGGTCCCATGATTCGAACCCTGTTGGCCAAACACATCGTGCACGGGATCGTGTGGGACGGCTGGTCAGATGCTGACCCGCACGTCATGCGGCATTCCGGCCTGATCGATTCCGAAGGCCAGGAACGACCGCTCTATGAGTATTTGACTCGAGTTCGAAAAGAATTTCTTGCCTAGAGCATTGGCGACGCCGGTCGCATGCGTAGGCAAGGTGATTGATTCAAAAAACAATCTTTCTCCTGACGAAGGTCATTGCATGCCCAACTTGAAACTTGCCGTGTTGCTCTCTGTCACTTTGTCCGCCGGATACTTGGCCGCGCAGGATTCCCCCGGCGCGAGTTCCATCATGCCCGTTGGTGCAATCGAAACGGTCCATACGGGATTCGATTTCACCGAAGGCCCCGCCTGGGATCCCAAGGGGAACTTGTATTTCACCGACATTCCCAACACGACGATCCATCGGCTAACAGCAGATGACAAGCTGTCGAAATTCACAGCCGATTCGAAGCACTCCAATGGACTGCTGATCGCTGCAGACGGACGGATGTTGGCTTGCCAAATGGACGGCCAAGTCGTCTCGCATGACATTGCGACCGGGGAATCCAAAATCCTCGCAGAGAAGTTCGCGGGAAAACGATTCAACGCTCCCAACGATTTGATCATCGACAAGGTCGGTGGGATCTATTTCACCGACCCACTTTTCCGGGCACCCGAACCACTCCCGCAGGAGATCCAAGCGGTCTATTACATCGCGGCCAATGGCGGGGTGACCCGTGTGACGGAGCACATCGCTGCGCCCAACGGTATCGGCCTCTCACCAGACGGCAAACGCCTGTACGTGATTCCCAGCAAGCAAGCGGAAATGTTGGTCTACAACGTCGACGAGCCCGGAAAACTCTCGAACGGGCGAACCCTCTGTCGCGTGAAGCAACCCGAAGGCGCAACGAACACCGGTGGCGACGGAATGGTCGTGGATGTGAAAGGCAACCTCTACATCACGACACATTTGGGAGTCGAGATCTTTTCGTCGGAAGGGAAGCACCTGGGACTTGTCACGTTCCCTGAGCAACCCGCCAACGTAACCCTCGCTGGACCCGAACGCAAAACGATGTATGTCACCGCACGAACGGGACTTTATCGGGTCAAAATGCCGATCGCAGGTCTGCCACCGAACTGATCCAGCAGACGCTCGAAGAAGGTTCACGCAAAGGCTCGAAGACGCAAAGAAGACGAAGAACGCCGATTGCAATGATCTCGAATGTCTTGCCCGGTTCGGACTTTACGCCTTAGCGACTTTGCGCGAGACGCCTCACGGCCAGCCGCTCACCTGATCAATCCGATTCTTTCGTTGGGTCAGCGTCTTTGTGCGGTTCGCCCAGGTGTTTCTCGAACCAGCGCATCGTTGCAGTACCGATTCCTTCATGCCCGCCTTCGAAGATGGTCAACCTCGCTTTGTCGCTCGTTCGGCGCATGTAGTAGTCACGTCCGAAAGAACGATCAAACCCTTCGTCTCCGCTGATCGGCGCCTCCAAACGACCGTTGGGTCGCATCAATTGTTCGATTTCCGATTGCGAAACGGTCGCTGTGTGATTGGCCTTCGCGATCTCGTTGAAGGCATCGATCGAATGCCGCACTGGAACACTTCCAGTGTGACCGTCGTGCACGCCAGCAGATAGATCGAGAGCCACGTTGCCGGCCGCTGCCAAGTATCCCAGCGGACTGCGCAGCTTGTACTCGGCTGCAGACTTAGGCGACGAGGTTGGCGTTCCCCCACAAACACTTTCCAACATGTTGCCATATTTCGAGCCCTGATGCTTCTCGTACCAGGAAGCCAGGTCACTGATTCCGACCCACGCGCTTGCTGCCCGCCAACGTTTCGGATTCCGTGCTGACATCATCATCGTCATGTGCCCGCCACCTGACGTGCCAGTCAGGAACACACAATCCGGATCTGCACCTCGATGCTCGATCGCCCAATCCACTGCATCAAGAATATCCTGTTGAGCGAGTGCAGATCCACAGGCCGCCGGCGTTTGATTGACGCCTCGAAAGTTCGGAAACAGATAGATCCAACCACGTTCATGGACCAGTTGCTCGAGCACGTTTCGCTGATTCAGGTCCGCACTCCAAGAGTGCAGAGAGACGACCATTGGGACCAAGGTCTTCTGTTCCGTTGCAGAATCCGGTTGGATCAGAATCGCCTCCTGCAAGGATTGATCCGCCGTGCTGATGAACTGAACCTTTTCTCGCGGCAACGGATCAACCACATCCCCCAACGCAATCGTCATTCGATCGACGAGTTGCGGGTTCTCATTCCATCGATTCTGAGTTTCGGAGGGATCTTGCGCTAAGTCATAGAGTTGCCCCCGCGGTTCACGCTCCTTGGCAACCAGCTTCCTTGGAAGCGAAAACCCGCCAGATCCGCGATTGCGAATCAACTTCCAATTCCCCTGACGAATCGCGAACTCACCGCGAAGCGAATGATGGATCGCGAACCGACGCACTGGCTTCTTGGATCCCTCCAGCAGACGGTGGAAATCACGACTGTCCTGACCTGCACCTTCGGGCAACGGAGTCTGCGTCACATGAGCGATCGTTGCTAACACATCGTTCAGCTCAATCACTTGATCACAGGTTTGCCCAGCGGCGACTTTGCCTGGCCAACGAACCATGAACGGAACTCGATGGCCACCTTCCCAAATGTCAGCCTTGGTACCTCGTAGCCGCGCGTTGCTCTGGTGACCAAACTGCTTGGTGTACTTTCCTCGAGGCGTCGGCCTATAGGATTGAACGTCATCGGCTTCACTTGGATCCCACTGATGCCACAGCCCACCGTTGTCGGAGGTGAACAGTACCAAGGTGTTTTCATCTTGTTCAATCTCCGACAGTGCACTCAGCACCGCGCCAACGCAATCATCCGTTTCCATCACAAAGTCGCCGTAGTCGCCGGCACCACTCTTACCGCGAAATGGCTCACTGGGTGCAACCGGCAAGTGTGGGGAATTCAGTGGGAGATACAAGAAGAATGGCTTCGACGATCCACGCTGACTTTTGAGCCAGCTGACGGCGTGGTCTTTCAATTCGGGGAGCACCTCGTCGATCTGAAAGGCTGGATCCGCGGCTCCTCCGGTTTGATTCAGAAAGATCGTGTCTCGAGCGGTCGGAACCACCGTCGTTGGGGGCGGCCAGCAACGGTCGTCTTTGATCCAACAGTACGGAGGCATATCCAAGGACGCCGAAATACCGAAAAAATGATCGAAACCAACAGCCAGTGGGCCTCCAGTTATCGGTTTCGAAAAATCAATCGTGTCACCGGAGCGAAAGCCTTTTGCAGCTCGATCGTCAGACTCAGGCGCACCGTCGCGTCGAGTCCACTGCATCCCCAAGTGCCATTTTCCGATGCACGCGGTCGAGTAACCTTGCTGTTTCAAGAAGGAGGCAATCGTGACACGACTCGACTCGATCAGGGGCGGGCTGAAACCATCCAGCACACTGGACTTCAGTCGGCTGCGCCAACAGTAGCGTCCGGTCAGCAGCCCATAACGAGTTGGCGTACAGACGCTCGACGGCGTGTGTGCGGCAGTGAACTTGATACCTTCGGCTGCCAAACGATTCATGTTCGGTGTGGCGATCTTCGAATCCGCGTTGTAGCACTGCGGATCCCCCCACCCCAAATCATCTGCCAAGATGATCACGATGTTCGGCTGCTCTGCTCCCAACGTTAGGCTTGAGAGACTCAGCAACCCACCGAAACCGACTAGCAACACTGCGACTGCGTTCTTCACTTTGGCGCACCTTGGGATACTTCCGATATCTTGGACGTCAACATGGGCGCAATGATAATTGATCCGCGTCTTCGGTGCGCAAACCCTGAGTCTACGACGATGCGGCTAGCAGTCATCACTCCGATGCGGCAAAATGGCGATCATCTCACTC
>JBGCGI010000008.1:0-2698 GCA_045110715.1 Rubripirellula sp. | reverse complement strand
GGTGTATGTCGGCGCTGCCACTGTCCTCCCGGCAGGATCTGGCCAAAATTCGGCGTCATGCCCAACCGCATCGCTTCACAGGCCACGTCGTACCTCAGCGTGTCCAGCGTGATCATGACCACGTCATGAGATCCGACCAAGTGGTTGGCGTCGATCAACGAAAGGCTCGAAAGAGGGGAAAGATGACGGTTGCTGGTGACAACCGATTGTATGCCGTTCCGATTCCCGTGATAATCGAGGGAGTTCTATTCTTGTTGCCGTCATGATTGGTTTCCGATGCAAAGCTCCTCACGCTTGGCGTATGTTCTTTCCCTGCTTGCCTTGTGTGTGTGCGGTTGTTCCAACGATTCAGCGCCATCGCCAACCGGTCCCGCCTGGGATCCCGCCGATGAAGGCAAGGCGGCTGGTGTTGCGGCTTCCGAAAGGCAAGCCGGTTCGCAGATGGCCGCGACAACTGGGAAGTACCCCGATCCAGAAACCTGGGAAGCCGCTGGTGAACGGCAAGCCGAGCGCGCTGCACGCTCGTTTGCCATTCTGAAACAACACGACGTTCCGGCGTACGATGGACCGCTGTTTGTTGCCGATGACGACGTCGCCAAGATTCAATCAGCGGAAGACGTTGCCAAGCGAGTGCTCGTGCTTTGGGCCGTCGAATTGCGTGCCGAAGGCGTTTCTCAAGAGGAAGCGATTGGCCTGATCGAAAAGCTGGACCTTTGGGACAGCGTCAGCCCGGTAGAAAAGTTGTTCCTGCAGAACGCGGATCCCGATCCCGAGGAATCCAAGGAGTTGGTCTGGCGACTCGAAAGCATTTGGGTCCTGCTTTGGTCGCTGGGTTACATTGACGAACTGGAGTGGCCCAGCGGCATGTGCGATGTGAAGAAGTTGGTTGCGATCTTGAAGCCGTTGGAGTCGGACCCTGCCTTCATCACTGGGGCCAAACTTCGCGACAAAGCGGAACTGTTGGACGCGCAGGATTTGACGATGCGGATTCACTGGGCGGTTCGTGACTCGTTCTTGAATGCGAACCAAATGGTGCCCAAGGGGCTCGATTGGACAAATACCGAGTCGTTGGTTCCGATCGGCATCAGTCCTGCCGTCGGAGTCGTCGAGCAACGGCACTATGTGCTCAATTGGCTCGTCAGGTATCTCGAGCCGAAAGACTGGGACAGCGTTGATACTCCGACTTAGAAGGCAAGCGATCGAGATGCTTGGATTCCAATCAGTCTGTTGTGTCTGCGCCGACGAAGTCGAGTCCCGAACGTGATCAAAGCGAATCCATATCAATCGCCTACGCCGCTGACGAACGAGCGTGGTTGCAGTGAAGAGTTGAAGTTTCGAGGCGAAGTGAGCTTCGGGGACGTTGCAGAGATCGGAGCACAGCGTCGTTCGCCCTCGTTTCTGTTCGGTTTCGTGATGCTTTTGTTCGTGCCGATGATCTCTTTCGTCTCCTTCAGGCTGATACTTGGGGGCATTCCTTGGGTGTTCGTTGTGGTTCCGTTGCTGGGCACGATTAGCTTGCTCACGGTGTTGGTTTTTGCTCTGAATTCACCTCGGCGTCATGCTCAGCGAATGATTGAACAGTCGCCACAGTTGGTGGGTCCTGTGGATGCAAAATTGAACGCGGATGGATATTTTTACCTAAACCCTGCGGACGGTCTTACTCATCAGATCACTTGGTCGTTGATTCGCAAGGTTGTGGTGACGGCTGCTGGCATTCGTCTCGATTGGGCAGCCCGTCGAAGCATCGTCTTGCCGGCTCATTGCGCTGTCGATTTCCCCTACGCGACGGAGCACCGCGGCGTTGTGTCATTGATTGACCGATTTCGCGAACAGGACACAAGCGAACCGGCTTTTCGTGTTTCACTCGATTGGAGCGAAACCCCCGAAGGATGTCTTCGTTTCAATATCCCCATGCAGTTGGGCGTCACGCAGAATGCCAAAAAGCAGCGGAGGGAATTTGGGATCGTGGTCGCTTTGGCGCTCCTGACTTCCAATGTAGCGTTAGCCTTCGTATTGAGTGGCCGTTCTGGAATGGGCGTCGCGGCTGGTCTGATTGCTACATTGCTTTGGTCGGCAGCGCAGGCCAAGCGACGTCAAAACAGCGGACTGCTGCCGCCGCTTCAGGCCTACCAGTGGGGCTGGCTCGATCGCAACCGTCTCCATGTTGCGATTCTCGACATCACGCGCGAAGTGACCTGGGACAAGGTGCAGCAAGTCAAGATCGCGTCCAACCGTCTCTTTCTTCTCATGCCTGATCATTCGAGCCTCGAAATCTTGTCGGATCAGTTTGTCGATGACGACTGGTCGCGTATCATGCAGTGGAAAGACACACTGCCAGCGAAACTGAACGTGCTCGTTCGCAATTCTTGACTTGCGATGTCGGAGCATTCGATTCTGGCGTTCAGCCTGCCTCAAACTCCACTGGAGTCCCTCGGTGATTTCTGACTGTGACTTGGATGACTACGGCCGTGACGGCTACCTGCTTCAGAAGGGCCTGTTTGACTCCGAAGAGATTGGTTTGCTGCGTCGAGCTGCAAAGGAAGACAAGCAGTTGGACGATCACTCCTTTGGTCGGGAAGATGGCGAGGGCGGCACCGTTCGACTCTCGCTTTGGAATCACCCGGGCCAGGGAATTTACGGTTCGTTTGCTCGCTGCCAACGAATGGCATCGACCGCAGAGCGTTTGCTGCGCGATGAA
>JBGCGI010000007.1:0-21548 GCA_045110715.1 Rubripirellula sp. | reverse complement strand
AAGCTTCCCGGCTCACTCCAAGAACGCTTGATCGAAGCATTGGCTCGGGCCAACGTTTGCAACTTCGACAGGGCTCGCTGCCCAAGATTTTGGGCAGCGTTTTCCTCCTGCCTACGGTGCCCTCGGAGTTATGCAGGAGAGAAGACTCCAGTTGTCAAAGCGGCGAAATCATTTGCCGAATCGATGCTCGGCCAAGTCCAGCGTGATCTGAAGCGGCGAGTCGGATTTTTCTGGCTTCGTTACTCGCAGGCCGCTGGTGTAATAGTCGGCGTAGCGGCGGGGAACCGTGTGGCCGTGATCATGGGCTTCAGCGGCAAGGTCTTCGGTCAAGACGATTTGAACTACAACGACTTCGTAGTCTCCCGGCGGACACCTGACCTGGGCATCTTGGTCGGTCAACGTGAAGCTGCCGTCGGAGGCGATGCGGCTCGCGTAACGCGAGCCGTCAGCGAGAGAACGGAATTCAATGCTGCCGGATTGAACCGGGCTACCGTCATCGAATCGCACGATGCCCTTGGACGAACCGATCGGTTTGCTGCAACCGCTGATGAGCAAGATAAGGATTGTCAGGCATCCCAATGCGATGGAGCGAACGTGGTTCAAGGCGACATCTCCACGATTCGAGCGTCACGTCGATTGGCCAGCGAACCGAGTAACTTTGTGTCGGTCTCCGGCGCGAACAAGCGAACGCTTCCGTCAACCAAGGCGAAGTGAACTCCCGCCGGATGCCAACTGCCGAAAGAAAACATGTCGGCTAAAACATCGCTCGGGCCGTTTGCCAATCGCAGGCCGGGTCCAGCCAAGCGACATGATGCGGGCAAGTGATCACCATCGTAGGCCGGTGAGTCTTCTGGGAATTGAGCCAGCCCGTTGAGTGAGACAAACTTTTCACCGAACAAGAACGTGTTAGACGTTCCGTCGGTAACCGACGCCATGCGAACACGATCTGACGGAGCGATCGCCTTACCGTCTTTACACTTCGGACGCACGCTGATGATGACACCGGTACCATTGCCGCCGAAGTAAAAATCGGTCGATGCTCCGGTCGCTCCCGGCGTCAAATCGCCGTGGTTGCCGGCGTAGTCACTGAGCGCGCCTTCGACGTCCATCGTCACGCTCATAGGCCGCGGTGGGATTGGGCAACCGCATGGCAAACGACCTCCGCCGCCTGTTACGGTTGTTCGCAGCTTCCTCGCGCCGATAGGCCGCGTGCCAGATCGACGCGATGGGCACAAGAATATGTCGGGAACGACCGTGCGAACGTCTTCGGGGTGTTGATGCCACGGCGATGAAAAGTCCCACTTCTGACCGAGATCAGATTGTTCGATATAGGGCATCACACGAGCGAGCCAAGTCGGAGTCTCCAGGCCGCACTGATCCGCCGGCGCGGCGTCTGGGCGTGACTCATACCGGGCCGGCGGAAAGTAGCCGAGCGAGTCGTGGTGCATATGCGTGGCCAAGGCGAGTTGGCGAATTCGGCTTTTGCAATCGGTACTTCTGGCGGCTTCGCGAGCCGATTGGACGGCAGGCAGCAACATCCCAACCAAGATGCCAATGATCGCGACGACCACCAACAATTCGATCAGCGTGAAGCCGCGTGTCGTGTTCTTTTTTATCAGCATTCGAAAGGGATCATCGACAGAAAAAGAGGAGTGAATCCGGTCCGACCGCCATCGAGTGTAATCCTGAAGTTTGGTCGGTGTTAGTCAGCAGATCGAAAAGAGAGCGTCAAGCGAGAATTGTTGCCATGAATATCCCTCACAGCACGCCTAATCTCATCGGTTTCCAGTCAGACGCAGCCAGTCCTAAACGAGAGTTTCCACTCGGTTTGCGAATGACGAACCGTGTGGAAGAAGCGATCGTTGCCTGAATCGCTGATGTATTTCCTATACCGCAGCCTTGAGTGGCCACGCCATGGACTCGTAGCGAAGGTCGTAATGACTTTTGTGGAGCCATTGTGTTGTCGTTGCTTGATGGGGTTGGCTGTCTTGAGATCCTTCAGTGTCTGCAGCTTTTGCCCCGCGCGTGCGCGGTTGTGGTTGTGCGATGCCCGGTCCGACCAAAACCGTGTCAATCAACTCGTGCGCCATGCGTGGGGCTCTTCTATCTTTGCCACGCAAGCAGTGATCGGCGGCTGATTGGCGTCGCGTTGGGACGCGAAACTCGCCACGAAATGCACTTGCCCGCTTGTCCCTGTGCGATTCGATTGAGATGTTGTCGACGGGAAATCGAACGAAAGGGATGAATCAATGAATCGGCAACTTGTACAGCAAACTGAAACGACCGTTCGTGAGCGTATGGCCGGTCAGACAGCGGGGCACGGTATGGATCACGTCCTGCGAGTACTTGTAACCGCGCGAGCGATCCAAGCTGAGGCCGGTGGCGATCTGGAGACCATCGAACTCGCGTCTTTGTTGCATGATGTCGGCGATGCGAAGTTTCATGGTGGTGTTGAACGAAGTGCAGAGATCACGCGTGAAATACTGGGCGGCTTTGATGCCGATGGCGAGCTGATTGAGCATGTTGCCCACATCGTCGATAACCTATCGTTTCGCAAAGGAGACTCTGCAAAACCTTTGTCACTTGAAGGACAAGTTGTTCAGGACGCTGACCGGTTGGACGCGTTGGGGGCAATCGGGATTGTGCGGACGATCGAGTATGGGGCCGCTTTGGGTCAGCCGTTCTATCTAGCTGATGCGGGCGATGCGAAGACTGGCGTCGGCCATTTTTACGAAAAGCTATTCAAGCTCAAGTCGTTGATGAACACTGATGCAGGCCGTCGGATGGCTGAGGATCGCGAAGCATTCATGCAGACGTTTCTTACTCAATACTTGCGCGAGAACGGCGAGTGTGCTTGAGTCGCATCGGTGCAGCGCGAACACGGTTTCTTGCGGATGCGTTTGATCTGCGCCGTCGCTTCGCCGCGATTTTCCGAGAAATCGGCGTGGTTGGTCCCCGACATTGGTTTCGGCAAGTTTAGCGTTGTGCTGAATGGTTCGCATGTCCATTCGCTTCGGGTACGTTTTGAATGAGTTGACTGTGGCAAGTTCCTTCGATCGCCTAGAATGTGCGGGCAATTTCCACGGGCCGACGATAGGATGCGTGATGAGTGACTATCCTTACAGTTTCGACGCGAAGATCGTGAGATACGGATTCGGCAAAGTCACTTTCTCGGTCGTCTATGTGCCGAAAGAAATCTCTTCCCAGTTGGACTTCAGTAAGTCAAAACGCTTGCGGATCGACGGTGAGATCGAAGGCATCCGCATCGAAGCAGCTCTGATGCCGACCAAGGGGAAGTGGCATTTGATGGTCTCCAAGAAGCTGCAGAAACTTTGTGGAGTGTCGCTGGGCGATCGCGTGTCGGTTTCGTTCGAAGTTGCCAGCCAGGACGCGGTCACAGTACCCAGGGAGTTGCAGTTCGCCTTGGAAGCTAACGAAGCAGCCCGCGAAGTGTGGGACGGTTTGACTGCCGGTAAGCGTCGTGGGTTCTGTTGCCGAGTCGACTCGGCCAAGATGATCGAAACACGCGAGCGGCGTGTCGAAGCGGTTCTTGATACGTTGCTGGGGCAGGGAAAGTGAACGAATCAGGAATCATCACATGGCAAGAGTTCCAAAGCGTTGACCTGCGTGCGGGAACGATCACGTCAGTCGACGACTTTCCAGAGGCTCGTAAACCTGCCTACAAAGTCACCGTTGACTTTGGCCCCGAGATCGGCACGTTACGCACGAGTGCTCAGATAACAGTGAATTACACCAAAGAAGAACTCGCTGGCCGACAAGTCATGGGCGTCGTGAATTTTCCAAGGAAGCAGATTGGCCCGTTCATGTCGGAATTCTTGATCGCCGGATTCTACCGCGACGACAAATCAGTCATCCTGGCGGTGCCCGATAGATCGATTCCCAACGGAGCCAAGCTGGCTTAGTGAGCAAATCATGACGGACGCTGAAAAAGACAAACTGATCGAATCACTCGATTCACTGGTGATGGCTGCGGTACCGAAGGCAACGAAAGTTCCAAAGTATGGCGGGACTCTCTACACCTTGAAGCCTGAGGAGAAGGAAGGCCAGTTCTGTGGCGTGTTTCCTTACAAGGCACATGTGCAACTGTCGTTTGCACGAGGAGCCTCCCTGGATGATCCCGATGGGTTGCTCGGAGGTGGTGGCAAGTTGCGCCGGCATTTGACTTACAAGAGTTTTGATGGTGTCGACGCAAGAATCGTGAAGCGATTCACCAAGGCAGCATCGAAGCTTGGGGCCGAATAGTGATGTCGACGGAGCAGGAAAAGATGCTGGCCGGCGAACTATACGACGCAAGCGATCCAACTTTAACTGCGGGTCGGTTGATCGCGCGCGAGCGTTGCCGAGCGATCAATACGAGTTCTCCTCGAGAGGAGACGTTGAGACGCGGACTCTTGCAAGAGTTGTTCGCCAGCGGTGGCGAATCGGTTTGGTTGGAACCGCCGTTCCGCTGCGACTACGGAACCAACATCTACCTCGGTGAGAAGGTCTACTTCAACTTCGATTGCGTGATCCTGGACGTTTGCGAAGTGCGGATTGGGAGCTACGTATTCATCGCTCCTGGCGTTCACATTTACACTGCAACGCATCCGCTCGAAGCCGAATTGCGTCGCACACAAGAGTTTGGCAAGCCGGTCACGATTGGCAACGATGTGTGGATTGGGGGCAAGGCGATCATTTGCCCCGGCGTAACGATCGGGGACCGCAGCGTCATCGGTGCCGGCAGCGTGGTCACCAAGGACGTGCCCACCGGAGTTGTGGTTGCTGGGAATCCAGCAAGGGTCATTCGTCAGGTGGATGCGTCCTTATAGCTTTGAGGGATTGATGTCGGCCGAATCAACGAACGCAGCGAAGTAGCTTCGGCACAGTGTGGGTGATTCTGTTCAGGTAACTCTTGGCTGCCGGAACTGCACATCGCTTGGTCAGCCGATCGTTGCTCGTCCTGGGGTGACCGCTTAGCGAAGGAGGGCAATGGTCATGTAATGTGAAAGTGATTTGAAGTAGAATCAGCGGGGATGTGGGCACACGCAGGAAATCCGTTGGCAACAAGAATGCGTTGAACACAAGCGACTGTTGCCGAACTCTATCGATCGTTTTGGACCGTCCAGGAAGAGGGAATCGAAGTGACAAAGTTCGATCCGCTGGAAGAAACGCAACTTGTCGCTTCGGCTACCAGCGAGTCTGAGGTTCCGAAGACTCGGGTCGTTCCCACGACAGTCGGTCGCTATCGGGTGAAACGTGTTCTGGGCGAGGGTGGCTTTGGCGTCGTCTACTTGGCGCAGGACGAAGAGTTGAGTCGTCAGGTTGCGGTCAAAGTCCCGCATCGTCAAATCGCGGAAGATGATACCGAATCATGGTTGGAAGAAGCCCGGATGGTGGCTGCCCTGGACCATGAGAACATCGTGCCCGTTTTCGATGTGGGTCGCACGGAAGTCGGTGGCATCTTCATGGTGTCCAAATACATCGAGGGCATGACTCTAGGCAATCAATTGAGGAACAGTCCCAGTAGCTATCGCGAAGACAGCCAGTTGATCCTGACCATTGCCAACGCTTTGCATTATGCTCATCAATGTGGCGTTGTTCATCGTGACATTAAGCCTGCCAACATTCTGATCGGCACAGACAAGCGACCTTATGTCGTCGACTTTGGACTTGCCTTGCGAGAGGGCAGGATTGAAAAAGGTGGTTTTCGGGCCGGCACGCCGGCGTACATGAGTCCGGAACAGGCTCGCGGCGAAGGGCATCGAGTTGATGGGCGGAGCGATGTCTTTAGTCTGGGAATCGTCCTCTATCGAATGTTGACTGGTCGCAAACCATTTGCAGGTGACAGCGCGCGCGATATCCTGCATGCCATTCAGTTCTTTGAGCCCAAACCTCCGCGGCAGATCAGCGATTCCGTTCCCGCAGAACTAGAGCGAATCTGTTTTCGCGCGATCGAAAAACGCGCTTCTTTACGTTATCTGACTGCAGCAGACTTTGCTGCTGACTTGCAGTACTACCTGAACATGGGTGAGGACTCGACGGATCGCCCGAGTGTGGGATCGGAGGGAACTGGTAGATCGCCCTCCAGTGTGACCACTGCATTGGCGTCATCGGCAGTCGGTCGTCAAACCACCATTCCGATCGTTGAACACCCGCAAGTTGTTCCCAGAGGGTTGCGGTCGTTTGAGGGGAATGATGCGGAGTTTTTTCTTCATCTATTACCCGGGCCCCACGACCGTGACGGTTTGCCGGGTTCGATTCGATTTTGGAAAACACGTCTCGAAGAGTCAAACCCTGACAAGACGTTCGCTGTCGGTTTGCTTTACGGCCCGTCGGGATGCGGCAAGTCGTCTTTGGTCAAAGCGGGTTTGCTGCCGGTTCTGAATAAGCAGATCGTGCCGATCTATTTTGAAGCTTCACGCGACGACACGGAAACGCAACTGCTACGCGCCTTGCGGGATTCTTTTCCTGAAATTCCTGCTGCGGACACCTTGGCCGAAGCGATGTCTGGCCTGCGTCGTGGACTGTATCAGTCATCAGCTCAACGCGTCGTGATCGTGATCGATCAGTTTGAACAATGGCTGCATGCACCCCGTTCATTGGCGGAATGCGAACTAGTGCATGCATTGCGGCAATCTGATGGTGACCGCGTGCGGTGTGTGCTGATGGTTCGAGATGACTTCTGGATGTCTGCGACGCGCTTGATGCGTGAGTTGGAAGTGAAGATCGTGGAAGGCTGGAATTCTGGCGCGGTTGATCTGTTCGACAAACTGCATTCGCAAAAAGTGCTTCAGGCATTCGGTGCCGCGCACGGCCGGATCCCCGCTGGAGACTCGGAATTGTCTCCGGAAAATCTGCGTTTTCTTGAGGAAGCAGTCGACAGCCTGGCGGAAGAGGGACTTGTTGTCGGTGTGCGTTTGGCAGTGTTTGCGGAAATGATGAAGCATCGTCTATGGACGCCCGCATCATTGAAAGAACTTGGCGGTACGACCGGGCTTGGGGTCGCCTTTTTGGAAGACACGTTTAACCGAGCGTCAACGCCCCCGGAACGACGAATCCACGAACGAGCGGCGCGTGCTGTGCTGAGCGCCTTGCTGCCGCCCGCTGGATCCGACTTGAAAGGACACCGTAGGTCCGAAGACGACCTGATGAATGTTTGCGGATATGCCGAGAGTCCTCACGAGTTTGAAGAACTGATTGAGATCCTCGATGGCTCGCTGCGTTTGATCTCGCCCGTCGATGATCAGCACGTGTTGAATGGCAATTCAAAAAGTGGCGAGCCAACACAACGATTTTATCAGCTGTCACACGATTATCTGGTCGGGTCGCTACGTGATTGGTTGACGCAGAAAAAGAGAGAAACGCTGCGAGGGCGAGCTCAGTTGGTATTGGCCGAACGCAGCGAAATGTGGGCGGCTCGTCAAGAAGTCAAGCAGTTGCCTTCCATGCTGGAATGGATACGCATTTCTCTCTGGACACGTGGTCGTGAACGGACAGACCGCGAAAAACAGGTGATGAGTTCGGCGTCGAGTCGGCATTTGCGAGTCTTGCTGTCAGCCTGTTTGGTGATGCTGTTGATGTCCGCAGCGATCCTGTGGCTGCAATCCGCAAACAAGAATGAATACGAACAGAAACTTGCGTCTGAGAAAGTCGAGACGCTGATCACGGCCGATATCGAAGAAGTGCCTGGTCTGTTGAATGAGCTGAATGGCATGGCCGGCACCGTCGTGTCGGAATTGAAAAACGCATTTGATGCTCAGCGAACATCCAGGGCAGGGAAACTCTACGCCAGTCTGGCACTGCTGCCGACCGATACTTCGCAGACAGACTTTCTGACCCAACAAGTGATCGCTTCCGAGCCTCGAGAAGTAAAACTGATCGGCCAGAGATTTCAGCAAGAAGGCTTTACGCAATCAAGCGATCTTTGGGAATCGGTGAGTTCAACATCCACCGTTCCAAGAGACAAACTTCGGATGCTTGGGTTGCTGGCTCAAACGGATCCCGCGAACCAGCGTTGGGAGGAAACAGGATCGTTTCTTGCAGAGAAAATCGTCACGGAGCCGACGGTTCAGGCGGTTGAGTGGGCACAATTGCTTCGCCCCGTCGCTGAACAGTTGACGCTACCGTTGATGGCAGTGTACCGAGATTCCAAGCGAACTTCCGATGAACGTACAAACGCCAGCGCGGTCCTGGCAGAACAACATGCGGATGATCCCGTCGTTCTGTCGAAGCTGATCGTCGATGCCAACGCGGCTCAGTATGCCATTGTGCTGCCCTACCTAAAGAAACATCGCCAAGCGTGTCTGCCGTTGCTGTACGAGCTGCTTTCAGAGCCAATCGGTCCTGGATGGGAAGACACGCAGCGAGGCCGGTTTCGTGCAACTGATGCAGCCGATCAGCAAACGATTCAGTCGGCTGATGGGATTCTCACAGCAGACTTCGCCTTTTGCCAAAAGATGCCCTTGGGAACGTTCCGAGACTTTGTGACAAACCTGTCGACCAAGGGATACCGCCCAATTTGTTTTCGCCCCTACGCTGACGCCGGCAGCGTTCTTGTTGCGGCTGTCTGGACGCGAGATGGTCGTGCCTGGGACATCAACTACGGTGCCGCTGTTGACGAGCTTCGACGTGACAACGATACGAAACGTAAAGAGCAAATGTGGCCAGTCGACATTGGTCACCTACAGCAGAATGACGACGCGGGTGAGCTGGTCGACGTGTTCACGGCTTTATGGGCAGAGCAGTGGGATGAGATTTCCGATTCCGTCATGTACCTCGGGCTTCCGGAAGCCGAGCATCTCGAACAGGAGAAGACGCGAAAGTCGCTTCACGATGCTCCAAAATCGAATTTGCAAATTCAAAGTGTTAGCAACGAAACGCTCTACAGTTCGATCCACTGGAGCCTGTGGATTGAACCGCGAGTGCAACAGATGTGGGCCGGATCGCCGGATGCCTACGATGACTCCCAAACAGAACTGGCACCTGCAAAATGGCTTCAGCGAGAAGTTCGCCTAAGTCGCGACTCCAACGATGCGGACACAGTGGGCTATACCGGCGTTTGGTGGGACGGCGGTGAGTACGAAACGCGTGAGGTGCACGGCGTCGGCCTGAAGCAACACATGACGCAGGGAAATGCACTTGCAACTGAAGGGTTTCGCCCTTGGTCGCTATCCGTCGTGCATCCCGCGACTGGATTCGTCGCGGCCTCGATCTGGGCGCGTCCGCTCAACGAAGAATACAGAGATCGTTTCGCCGGGAAGAAGGCCAACGCTGCGATCACGTTGGCCCACCTGGGGCAACCAGAGAAGTTGTGGCCACTGCTGAAGCATCAGCCGGATCCTCGACTTCGAGCCTTTCTGATTGACCGCATGTCGGACTACAAGTGCCCGATCAAGTTGCTGGCCGACCAACTGCTGCTTGAAAAAGATCCAACGATTCAGCGTGCATTGCTGGTCGCCCTGGCCGACTTTGACCTTCAAGATCTGGGGCAGAACCAGCGGCGAGCCGTCATCGAGCATGTGTCGCGGCTTTATCAGACGCATCCGGATGCTGGTATCCATGCGGGTAGCGAATTTGTACTTCGTAAAGCGAAACTCGCGTTTCCCGAACTCCCGCCGACGAAAGATGTTGCCCAAACAAAGCAGGGGTGGATTGTCGATGGACAAGGCCACACGCTGACGGTTGTTCGAGGACCGATCGAGTTTCAGATGGGATCTGTCCCGCAAACCAAAGGCCGCTTCGCTGCCCAGGAACGACTTCGGACGAAGAAGATCCCACGAAGTTTTGCGGTCGCCTCAAAAGAAGTCACTGTGGAGCAGTTTCTTCGTTTCCAGAAAGATTTTCATTATCAAAAATCTGACAGCCGAGAACCCGATGCGCCAGTGAACGATATCGATTGGGTGCAGGCGGCGCAGTACTGCCGCTGGCTAAGCGAACAGGAGGGCATTCCGGAAGATCAAATGTGTTATCCACCCATCGAAGAGATTTGTTTGACCTCTGCGAAGAAGCCGATGATGAAGTTTCCAGAAAACTATTTATCTAAAACGGGCTACCGTCTGCCAACCGAAGCGGAGTGGGAATACGTCTGCAAGGCAGGCACAGTGACAGAACGCTACTTCGGTCAGACAGATCAGCTGATTTCGGAGCATGCTTGGACAAACAGGAACTCCACCGTTGATGCAGCCGTACGTCTTCACCCTGCCGGCATGCTGCGACCGAACGACTTTGGGATGTTCGATATGCTTGGCAACGTGATGGAACTATGCCTGACGCGTCACGACCTGGAAAACGATTGGGAAGAGAACCCTGACAAAGAAAGCGAATTTCGCGTCTTGGATATCGAGGATCCTATTGACGTTGCCGAAGGTGTTTATTCGGCCGCGCGTCAGCTGAAGGGCGGTTCGCATCTGTTTGAAGCCTACACGGCCCGTGCGAGTCACCGTGACCAGTATGTCCGCTCCTGGTCTTCGCGACCGAACCCGTTCATTGGTTTCCGCGTGGCTCGTACGTTGCCGGATGAATAAGCCCGACAGTGGTCCCTCGTCCCGCTTGCCAACCGACGAAATCCAAAACTCGTTCGCAAGTTTCGCCCGATTGCCTGGCGGGCACTATGATCAAGCTCAACCATGAGTGAAGGCAACATAGATTCATGACTCGATTTGGATGTGCTCCGATGACCAATGGCAACGTTAAGCTTCTTTTCATGATGCATGCAGCATGCGTGATCATTCCGTGGTCAACGTGCGCCGCGGCACGGCCGGATCTGCCCAACATCATTGTCATCATGGTTGACGACATGGGGTATGAAGGCGTGAGCTGCTTCGGCAACCCGTTGTTCAAGACGCCCGAAATCGATCAACTCGCCGCCGAGGGCATGCGGCTGACGGACTTCCATTCGTCTGGAACGGTTTGCTCACCGACGCGTGCCGGCTTGTTGACGGGGCGCTATCAGCAGCGTTCCGGAATCGAGGCTGTGATCCATCCCAAGAGTGATCATCCCGAGCATCGCAAGGGTCTGCAGAAGAATGAGGTGACGTTCGCCGAAGTATTGAAAAAGGCTGGGTATGCGACTGGCATCGTCGGCAAGTGGCATCAAGGTTATCCGCAGAACTCTGCGGACTACCACCCACAGAATCATGGCTTCGATGAATTCGTGGGTTATCACAGCGGTAACATCGACTTTGTCAGCCACGTCGGCGATCACTATCGGCATGACTGGTGGCACGGTCGCGAAGAAACGCACGAAGACGGATACACGACGCATCTTGTGAATCGGTACGCGGATGATTTCGTCCGCAAACATGCAAAATCAGAGTCTCCGTTCTGCTTGTATGTTGCGCACGAGGCCATTCACAATCCTGTCCAAGTCCCGGGCGATCCCATTCGTCGAACTGTCGATGGGTGGAAACGATGGAGGTGGCAAGATCATACGGCGGAAGAACGGATTGAGAAATTCAAGGGCATGACGATGCCGCTGGACGAGGGCGTTGGGCAGTTGCGACGAACACTCGTCGAGCTAGGTATCGACAAGAATACGTTCGTGCTGTTCTTTTCTGACAACGGCCCGGCAGGCGACTGGCCGGACACCGACGACTATCGCGGTCGTAAAGGTTCAATCTACGAGGGCGGCCACAAAGTGCCTGCAATCGCTTGGTGGCCCGGTAAGATCGAGCCTGGCTCGGAGTCAAACGAAACGCTGATCAGTATCGATGTGATGCCAACGATCATCCAGTTAGCGAAAGCGACCACCACAGCGAAGCTCGATGGCATGAGTTTTCGTGACGTCTTGTTCGCTGGCGAAACGATGCCAGACCGACCCTTGTATTGGGCTTCCTTATCGAATAACGGTCAACGAAGCGAAGCTGTGCGAGAAGGAGACTGGAAGTTGGTCGTCCAGCATCCAAAGGCGCAACCCGGTTCGTTCGAGAATCCAACAGCGGAATTGTACAACTTAGCGGATGACCCGAGCGAAACGACGAACGTCGCAAAGCAGCACCGCGAGCGAACGTCTGCGATGTCCAAACGGCTCAGCGACTGGTACGCCAGCACTCAAGAGACAGCGACCGAGCAACCGGGTGGCTGGCTTGCGGAAGGCAAGCAATAGACCACTCAAGCGACTTCGCCGGTCAGTAAGAGAACGCGATGCGTGCTTTCTTGAGCCTACTCCGGCACGTCGTACATCGCTCGCAAACGATGAAACTCTGCGGTCAGGGTTTGCCGAACGTCGGCGTATTCCGGCTGCGAGTAGACACTGGTCATTTCAAACGGGTCCACTCTTAGATCGAACAAATTCCACTCATTCGATTTTGGGAAGTGGATCAACTTGTGCTGGTCTGTGCGCACGCCGAAATGCGGTGGAACTGCGTGTTCGCCGAATTCGTAGTAAGCGTAGTACAGCGATTTTCGCCAATCGTCAACTTTGCCTCTCAGCAGAGGCCCCAATGATCGCCCCTGGATCTCGGCCGGGATCTGCAACCCCGCCGCGTCCAGAAAGGTAGGAGCGTAGTCGATGTTTTGCACCAGTTCGTCGGGAGCACTGCCCGGCGCCGTGACTCCAGGCCAGCGAACCATCAGCGGCATTCGAAACGATTCCTCGAACATCCAGCGTTTGTCGTACCAGCCGTGCTCGCCCAAATAAAACCCTTGATCCGATGAATAGACGACGATCGTATTGTCGGCCAGATCGTTGTCATCGAGGTACTTCAGCATTCGTCCGACGTTCTCGTCAACCGCTTTGACGGCGCCCAGATAGTTCCGCATGTAGCGCCGATACTTCCAACGGACGATGTCTTTGGAAGACAGCTTTCCGGTTTTGAAATCGTTGATGAACTCTGCGTTTCGTGGACCGAAATGAGCGTCCCACGTTGCCTTTTGGTCGGGCGTCATGCGATTGTATTCGGGCGTGCCGTAGCGATCAGGCTTGGGAAGCTGCACGCCGCCACGTTCGTCTTTTCGCACTTTCGCGTCGTAGGCCCAATCGAAGTGCCGGTCGATCTCCATTTCGTTGCGAGCCAGAGTCTGACTGCGATTGGCGTAGTCGTCGAACAGGGTTTCTGGCTCCGGGATTTCGACATCGTCAAAGCAACCCAGATCTCGCAGCGCTGGCGCGAATGTTCGATGCGGCGCTTTGTGCTGACACATCAGAAAGAACGGCTTGGATGCGTCGCGTTTGTCGAGCCAATCGATCGCCTTGTCGGTGGTGATGTCAGTGACGTATCCTTCGACTCTCTGCTGTTCGTTATCGGGCTGTCGTAGAAATACTGGATTGTAGTAGTTGCCCTGCCCCGGCAGGATCTCCCAGTGGTCGAAGCCGATGGGATCAGTCTTGAGGTGCCACTTGCCGATGACGGCCGTCGTGTATCCTCCCGCCTGCATTGCTTTGGCGACGGTCCACTGGCTCTGGTCCATCCCTTTGCCAGTGTTTCGCATGAAGCCGTTCTTGTGGCTGTGTTTGCCGGTCAGGATGGTGGCACGTGACGGGCCGCAAATCGAATTCGCACAAAACGAATTGCGAAACAGCATCCCGTCGCGTGCGATCCGATCGATGTTCGGTGTAGGAGCAACGGTCGCTAGTGGGCCACCATACGCGGAGATTGCTTTGACGGCGTGGTCGTCGGAAAACAGGAACAGGATATTCGGACGCGAAGATTCTTTAGCGTTTGAGTTTTGTGCAACCGTCGTTTGCGGAGCGTCCTGTGCCGATGCCATCAACGACACGCAGCTGAATAACAGAAGTACAGATCGGCAGAAGGTTCTAAGCGAGTTGAATGACATTGGGTTCCTGGATTGGTTGTGCGATTGCCCAAAACGGGTGACTCGCGACAGGAGTTGGCCTCCCACACGCGATGAAACTATAGACGAACTGACATCGGAAGGGAGGCGGATGCGGTAGTTGAATTCCTCTTCGGCCGCTCCGGTGTGGAAAGTACGGGAAAGTGGTTTTGCAGATCGCGGAAACCAATGGAGCCCGAGCGGATTGGCGGCGTCTTACGTGATCGCGTCGCGAAGGAACCATGGCCGTTCTTTCGGATCAAAATGCGATTCATCTGTTGTCCAGCAACCATATCATTGGCGGACGAAACTGAATTTGAGTCCATCGCGTTACCGCTAGTTGGTGCAGGCCCAGGAGGTAAGAACTCCGATCCGAATTGGCCCGCATGACCGAAGTCGCCGCGGCTGAACAATCGCCAAGCTGTTCATGAATCCGAAGTTGAAGCATCGGAGGCGGCGTCGACGAGATGACTGGGCAGGTTCTTGTATGAAATAGACAAAGCGTCTATAACGGAGAGGGTAGTCGCCTGCTGTTGTTTGGTGATTCGTCCACAGAATCGGATCAGGAACGTGTTGATGCACCCCAAAATGCGTTGTCTTTTTTTAGTTGCGATGTTCCTCAGTTTTGAGAGGGTGGCTGCTCAGGACGGGCAATCACCGGAGAAGGTTCAGCGAGAACGCTGGATGAACTTGTACTCCGAGGAAGCCGCGAAGTACCAGATGCTTCGGCAAGGCGATGAAGAGGAAGAGTTGGAACTGGTGCCATCGCCGATTCTTACCTACACAAATCCCGTGCGTTTGCACGATACGCATGGCGCGGCATTTGTTTGGACGAGCGATGGGCGCCCCGAAGTGGTTGGCGCGGTCTGGTCCGTTAACTCGCAGGACGATTCAACAAAACGGCATCTATCGCAGGAGTTGCACTCACTCTCGCTTGCCGCAATTCACACCAAGCATGAACCGCGCGTAAGCCAACGCGGCCTCGTCCCAGACTGGGCCACTGACGAAGCCGGAATCGAGCTCAAGAAAATCCCTGGTGCTCAGTCGCCCGTGCAGATCGCAAATCGCAGATTGACGCAGATGCGTCGTTTGGCAAGGAATTTTGAAGCAACGATTCCTGCTGGGCTCAGCGACGGGCAAGGTTCATTGAGGCTGCTTGCGCAACCCATTTATCGTTATCACAGCGAGCGCCATCGTGTTACTGATGGCGCGATGTTCGCCTTCGTGATGGGGACCGACCCAGAGCTCATTTTAATGATAGAGGCAGTGGAGTCAGGCGACGGACATGAGTGGCGGTTCGCCGCTGCTCCGTTGACCAATCTACCGATACAACTTGACTACCAAGGCAACAGGGTTTGGGAGTGTCCACGCCCCGTGCCGTATGTGGGGGACAGGCCACATTTTCTCTATTATCACGTTTCGTCGCGCGACCGAGTGATTGAATAGAAAGCGAAAGCGAGGGTTACGGCGTGCGCCGATGATGAACATTTCTATTCAGCAGAGACCGTAATGAAAAGCCAAATCTGTATTGCTCTGACCGCATTGACACTGGTTGCATGTGCCGCCGTGAATGAATCCAGTGCTCAACCGAACAATAAAGAGAACACAGCCAACCCGCGCCCGGTCGCAATGGATGAGTTGTCAGAGATCGAAGTGAACGGAACAAAACAGTGGATTCTCGTTCGTGCAAATGATCGTACCAAGCCAGTTGTTCTGTTTGTTCACGGCGGACCCGGCTATCCGTTGATGTGGTACTCGCGCGGATTCGACGATGCCTTTCTTGATGATTTCGTTGTCGTTCATTGGGACCAGCGAAGGGCTGGCAAGTCGTATTCTACCGATGTCTCGGTGGAGTCTTGCACGCTCGATCAAATTGTTGAGGACGGGCTGGAAGTTACTGCCCAATTGAAGCGGAAGCTGAATGTCAAAGAGGTGATTCTGACTGGACACTCCTGGGGAACAATGGTTGCAGCCAACATGGCCGAGCGGTCTCCGGATGATTTCACGGGGTTGGTGATGGTTGGGACCTGCGCGGACTGGATGAAGGGCGAGACCAATCGCTACAACGCTTACCTTGAGCTTGCTAAAAGGACGGACGATGCAGCCTCCATGGAGAAACTACTGAAACTTGGGCCGCCGCCCCATTTGACGTGGGAGGCGGTTGGCCGCTTCGGGGAATTGCACGAGCAGCTTCAGGGAATTGGCGGTACGAGCCGCAAATTGACCATGGACCAATTCACCGAAGCGATTCAAAAGAACAAGGAATACACGGGCGATGAAATCCTTCAGACCTTGAAGGGGATGGAAGAACTCATGAACGAGCATGGTCCGTTCTTGAATAGCTATGTGCTTCAAGATGAAGTTCGAGAGCTGAAGATTCCCGTCTACTTTGCGCAGGGCGAACACGATCTCAATACACCGACAGATTTGGCGAAGGAGTATTTCGAGTCGCTGATCGCGCCGCGTGGAAAATACTGGCATCAATTCGACGGATGTGCGCACATGAATCTGTATGAAGACACCGAGCAGTTCCTTGCTGTTTTGAAAACGCTTTCTGCTTCAGCAGAATGATCAGAGGACATTCCACAAAGAGAACGATTCGCTGTCAGTCCTTGGCCAGTGAATTCAGAGGACGAACCTGCCTCAGCGGAATTTCGTCAACGCTGCGGAGTTCTCGTCGGTACAGTCAAGTCGCTGAGTTTCCGCTGGTTACGAAATGATGTTTTGAATGACTTCGCCCGCGACATCGGTCAGCCGAAAACGACGGCCGTTGTACTTGTAGGTCAGCCGAGTGTGGTTGATGCCCAGCAAGTGCAGGATCGTTGCGTGTAGGTCATTGACGTGCACCTTATCGACGGCGGCCTTGTAACCAATCTCGTCGGATTCGCCGTAGGTTGTGCCGCCCTTGATGCCGCCTCCGGCCATCCAGGCTGTGAAGCAGTGGGGGTTGTGGTCTCGACCAGGCTTGGCTGCTTTCTGAGCGATGGGAAGCCGACCAAACTCACCGCACCAAACGACGAGTGTGTCCTTCAAGAGGCCTCGCTGATCGAGGTCAGTCAGCAGACCGGCGACGGGCGTGTCGGTTTCACCGGCGAACTGACTGTGGTTGCCTTGAATGTCGTTGTGACCATCCCAAGAACGCTGGTTTTCCATGCCGCCGGAATAGATCTGCACCATGCGCACGCCGCGTTCCACCATTCGGCGTGCCGTCAGGCATTGCCGCGCAAAATGATTGCACTTGTCGTCGCCGATTCCATACAGATCCTGGATGTGCTGAGGTTCGGAATCGATGTCGAGCGCCTCGGGAGCTGACGACTGCATGCGATAGGCCAGTTCGAAGCTCTCAATTCTGGCGGCAAGTTCGGCCTCGGCGGAGCGTTGTTCTCGATGCAGGTTGTTCAGGCTGCTCAGCAGATCTAGTTGATTTCGCTGAGCGTTCGCGGCGTCTTGAACGGGCAGCAGATTATCAATGGCCGCCCCAGTTGGACGGAGATGAGTTCCCTGGAAAACGCCCGGTAGAAACCCGGAGCTCCAGTTGGAAGCGTGCCCTTTGGGAAGTCCTCGGCCCTTGGGATCACTCATGACGACGAAGCCCGGCAGGTCACTACTTTCGCTTCCCAAACCGTAAGTCACCCACGAACCCACACACGGAAAACCCATTCGAGGGAGTCCGCAATTCATGGCAAACAACGCCGGAGAATGATTGTTGGATTCGGTGTGGCCGGAATGAATGAAGGCCATCTTGTCGACGTGCTCGCCCAACTTTGGGAAGATCTCTGACACCATCTTGCCGCACTCGCCGCGTGGAGTGAAAGCGAACGGCGACTTCATCAGATTGCCGACCGCGTTCTTGAAGAACCCGGTGGTGTTGGTGAATTCTGGAGCGAACTCCTTGATGGATTTGTCGTTCCAGCGTTCAAGTTCCGGTTTGTAGTCCCACGTGTCCACGTGGCTGGGGCCACCGTTGACGAAAATCCAGATCACGCGTTTTGCCTTCGCGGCAAAGTGCGTGTCTTGGGGGGCCAGTGGATTCAGGGCGCGACTGCCGAGGTCCTCGGCAGCGGCTGATGACAACAGGCCTTGGTCCTGCAGTAGGCCTTGGTCCTGCAGTAGACCTTGGTCTTGCAAGATTCCAGCCAGCCCCAGCAGGCCGAATCCGCAACCTGCTTTGGTCAGTGCTTGCCGGCGGCTGAGAAGGTTGGATTGCGATTCCAACGTGGTGGGTTTGCGATCAGTCGACATAGATGAACTCATTCATACTAAACAAGGTTTGGCAAAGATCAGAGAGAGCGGTCTCAACCGCTTTCGCAGTCTTCGCTTCTCGATAAACATCAGCCTGCCGCGTCAGGAATGCCTCTGCCAGCTTTGCTTCCCGGTCGCTGGGGGCGCGGCCGAACGCACGCTGATAAGCGTCCGTGATTGGTGCATCGGCATTCAGTTGGGCGGCGAAAGCTTCGGCATAGGTTCGGCCCTGAGGACTGTTCATGAACATCAGTGCCTGTGGAGCGATTGTGGTGGTCGACCGCTGCCCGATGCTAACCAGGTGTTCCGGCCAGTCGAACAGCATCATCATGGGAATCAGCTTGCTGCGTTTCACGAAGAAGTAGATACTGCGTCGCTTCATGTTGGCGTTCAACGTGCCTGGCCCGTACATCGTCTGATCGAGCTGTCCCGCGACGGCCAGCATGGAATCTCGAATAGCTTCTGCTTCCAGGCGGCGAGGCGTTCGTCGCCAGAGGAGTTTGTTGTCGGGGTCGACCTTGCTCCGATCGTGATGAAACGCTGACGACTGGCGGTACACGCTGCTAAGCATGATCAGCTTGTGCAGTCGCTTGAGTTGCCAGCCATGCTCGATCAGGTCAGCAGCCAGCCAGTCGAGGAGTTCCGGATGAGTCGGCCGCTCGCCCTGAAAGCCGAAGTCGTTGGGAGTGGCCACGATTCCTCGGCCAAAATGATGTTGCCAAACACGATTCACGATGACGCGAGCAACAAGCTGACCGGAAACGTTGTTTGAATCAGTTAGCCACTTGGCAAGGGTGGATCGAGTGAACTCCGTCGTCGCGTTCTCGGGTTTTTCTAACGCCCACTTTGAGGGATCCGCACCGTCCGAATTCAGCACTTGCAGTAGCCCACTCGTGACGACTTCCTGCTTCTGATGGACGTCGCCCCGATCCAGCAGGTGCGTTGTTTCGTAGTAGTGAGGATAGCCACGCCCGTTGGCGTGATGCTTTAGCTTGGGAACGTTCTCGCTGTTGATTTGTACTGTCGTTAGTTTCACACCCGCGCCCTTTGCCTTGTGATCGGCGAGCGATTTGTGAAGAGTGGTCCAAGTCGGCTGCGTGGTTTGGAACCAGCGAAGCGTGGCTTTGAGTAGCTCGGGATCTTGCGAACCATTCTTGACGGCGCTGGCAGCCGCGACCGTCGCCGCATCCAGGCCTGCGCCGCCGACAATGACGGGCGGTTCGGAAAGTCCGGTCACCGACAATCGAAGTCGTCCGAGCACATGTTTGGCGTTTGGGCGATCGAAATGCATTTCGATCTTCAATAGCCCCGATTCCGTTGGTTGCAGCGGCTGTGCGAATGTGAAAACAGCTG
Source organism: Rubripirellula sp. (assembly GCA_045110715.1). Taxonomy (GTDB): domain Bacteria; phylum Planctomycetota; class Planctomycetia; order Pirellulales; family Pirellulaceae; genus Rubripirellula. Next base: position 2,183 of record JBGCGI010000007.1, on the reverse strand, counting down.
CGCTGTCTTTTCCGATACCACCAGCGTCCACGGCCCAGCCGGACGTCGGATTGTCGTCGATGGAAGCAGCAACAGAGAGGTCGCCGGTGTTTTGCTGATGAGTCGCTTTGGCAACAGAAAACCTGGCTTCCTGCGATGCCGCGGCCTTCTTGGCTGTCGTCGCTCCGCCGGGCGATTCCGGTTTGCCGGTCTCTGTGGCCTCAAAAGCAACGGTCAGGTTGCTCAAGACAAAGTTGCCGTTGGGAGCACGCCCTGGTCCATTCCGAGGAAGTGAATCATGAGTCAACGCTTCGATGCGCAATGCCGTCAGGCTTTGTTGCGGTACCTTCGCGTAGACAGTGATTGTGTCTTGCTTCGGCGATTTTCCAGACGCCAGAATGGAGTTGTCTGGCTGAGCTTCGTACTTGCCTTTCGATTCGATGCGGCTGGGAGCCAAGACGATCCAGTCGTCGGTGGCAAATTCGTCACCGGATTCGATCCATGTCTTGAACGCCGTCTGCAATGGCCCAGCCTCGTAGTCTTTCAGTGCCGCCGTCAGTTGCCGAGTTTTTTCAGCAAAGTCACGACGACGTTTTGCGTTCGCTTTGGGTTCGAGGTCGAATTCTGCTTCGCTGCGAATCGTCTTGGTGAACGTGGCCGCCAGTCGGTAGTAATCACGGGTCGGAATGGGATCGAACTTATGGTCATGGCAACGAGCGCATCCCACAGACAGTCCCAGGAATGCCACGCCGGTGGTTGCGGTCATGTCATCCAGTTCGTCATAGCGAGTCGATTCGAATTCAGCTTCCGTCAGCTGGGTTGGGAAGACGCCAGCGCCCAGAAAGCCCGTTGCCATTTTTGCCAGGGGATCGTCTGGAGCAAATTCATCGCCCGCCAATTGCCATTGCACGAACTGGTCAAACGGCATGTCGGAGTTGAAAGCCTTGATCAAAAAATCGCGGAAGTGGTACGCGTTGGGTCGGTCGTAGTCTTGTTCATAGCCGTAGGACTCGGCGAACCGAGCGACATCCATCCAGTGCCGCGCCCAACGCTCGCCGTAATGAGGTGAGGCCAATAGCTCGTCGATCTGGTTTTCCCAGCTGGCATCGTCGAAGTTCGCTAAATCGGAAGGATTCGTCGGTGGCAAACCGATCAGACCAAACGACGCACGTCGAGTCAGTGTCCGCGCGTCCGCGTCTGGATTGGCAGTCAGTCCCTGTTCTTCGAGAGCCGAGGCAATGAACCGATCGATGTCCGTTCGGCACCACGCTTGATTCTTGACTTGGGGCGGATGCGGTTTTGACAACGGCTGAAATGACCAGAATTGACGATCCTGATCTGTGACAACCATCGGACCTTTCGGTTCGGACGCGACGTCAGTCAATGGAGAATCATACGGAGCGCCCTGGTCGATCCAGTCGCCGATGCGTTGGATCACTTCGGCGGAAAGCTTCGGTTTCTTAAACGGCATTTTCGGCTCTTCGGTGTGACGAACCAACTCCATCAAATAGCTGTCGTCCGCAGAATCGCCGACGAAGCCACTGTCCATCAACGCCTCACGCGTCACTAAATCGAAATTGCCCTTCGTGGATTTGCCTCCATGGCAATCCAGACAATGATGAATCAGGTCGGTTCTGACATGGTCTCGAAACAGCGACAGTCCTGGGGTCTCCGCTGTTGAGGGCTCGTCGCTATACGTGGTGGGCGTCGCAATCACATGCAGCAGCAACAGGATGGCCACGCAGCAAAAACGCATTCCGGTTTTGGGCGGCTGGCAGCATTCGGAGTTTAGAAACACTGTTCTTCTTGGTGATTGCAAAGGAGAGGTGCGGCGAAAGTTGTCGTGCTTTCGTTGAGTCTTGATCTTGTTGGAGTACTGCCGAGACAGGTTTAGCGTTCGCGTGTCCATGACGAGGTTCGCTAAGACAGAATGTCGCTGACCACCTTGCCGTGCACATCTGTCAGGCGATAGTCACGCCCTTGAAAGCGGTACGTGAGCTCTTCGTGATTGATGCCCAGGCAATGCAGCAAGGTCGCGTGAAAGTCGTGGACGTGAACTGGGTTTTCGGTGATGTTGTAGCAATAGTCATCCGTCTGGCCGTAACTGATGCCTGGCTTGATTCCTCCACCGGCCATCCAAATCGAGAAGCAGCGAGGATGATGATCTCGACCAAACGTGTTGGGATTGCCTTGCGAATAAACGG
>JBGCGI010000006.1:0-8579 GCA_045110715.1 Rubripirellula sp. | reverse complement strand
GCCAAGAATGGTAGACGAAGGATTGTCTCGTGACTCATTTCGTCCCAAAAGACCCTCACGACTGAGACAATCGGAATAGCTCGGAATCTCCCTCGCCGATTTGGCAACTGATACAGCCGTTACAGCTTAACGAGGTACAAGATCGGCAGATTGCCGGCTTTCACAAGCGAAAGCCAAGATGATCGCGATTTTCCGATGGATAAGAGTCGGATTTTGCTCGGGGGGCTAGTATCATGCCGTTACATTCGGAGCACTCGGAAAAAACATGACAGTCTGTCCTAAATGCAAAGGTGAACTCGCCGAACTGGATCTTCAATCCGGAGAATGTCCGCATTGTCGGGCAGTTCTGGCGCGACTCGCGTCACCCACGACTCCGTCGAATTCCAGTCCGGGGGTACCCTTTCCTGGCGACGACGAGGATCAGCAACCCGAGTCAGGAAAAGCCACCAAGAAAGGCAGTAGCTCCCAAGGTCGCCATACCAAGAAGCTTGATGCGACAGTAGAAATCGATTCTGCAACGGCTGATGAAATTGCAGCGTCTTCTGGTCAGCCTCCGTCACCAACCGGAGTTCAAAAGACTGCGATCGATCAGACGGTCGAGATGGATTCTGATTCGATCGCTGAAATCGATGCTGCCATAGCCAAAGAATCCTCCTCCGAGAGTGGTTTCGACACCAAGAACGAAGTCACCGTCGCGTTTGATTCTTCCGAAATCGATGCCGCCGCGTCCAAAGAAGAAGCCACTTCCGATAGCGGCTTCGACACCAAGAACGAATTCACCGTCGCGTTTGATTCTTCCGAAATCGATGCCGCTGCGTCCCAGGAAGAAATGTCTTCCAAGAGCGGCAACGATGACAACGTCGACGCAACGGTCGCGTTCGATTCCTCCGACATCGACGCTGCGGCCAATGAAGAAGCGTCTCCTGACAGCGGCTTCGACACCAAGGTTGATGCAACGGTCCTACTCGATTCTGACATGAGTGCTGAGATTGCTCGATCGGCCGGAGAGGATCCGGCGGGCGTGAAGCCTTCGGATAGCGGCAAGGTCAAACCGAAAACAAAAGTCAGTCGTGGATCATCGAGTGGAATCGACAGTTCGTCGGATTCAAAACCCTTCGCGACTGCCCAAGTGAATTCGGGCGGCACACGTTTCAATGAGACGGTGCAGCTTGACTCGGAAGGAATCCCCATCGAACCGACGCTCGACGTCGACTCAATGGCAGGCAGCGACAGCGGTTTGGGCGTGACACTCGATTCAGATGCCGCTGCCCTCGTGCATCCCACCTGGATGGGAGCGCTGCAGGAGCCTTCCAATCCAACGATGTCACTCGAGTCTGAAGTCATCGACTCCAGCAACCTGTCGGCAGGATCGGCAGCCGCTCAGCTGAAGAATTCGCTGAACATTCAAACCAGAGTTTTGATTTCGGACCCCGCGGCCGACACTCAATTGCCTGCCGATTACGGGGTCCTTGAGATTCTGGGCAAGGGCGGTATGGGGATCGTTTACTCAGCGCATCAAACGTCGCTTGACCGCAATGTTGCCGTCAAGATGCTGCTCCCCAATGGAGCCAAGAATCGCAAGGCACGAAACGCGTTTCTCGCGGAAGCGGCTGTCACCGGCGATCTCGAGCATCCCAACATCGTTCCGATCTACGATCTCGGTCGTGCGCCCGACGGTGCGTTCTTCTACGCGATGAAGCATGTTCAGGGCACGCCTTGGGACAAGACCATTCGCAGCACACCGCTGCCGCAGAACATTTCTCATTTGATGCGGGTCTGCGACGCGATTGCGTTCGCTCATTCGAAGGGAATCATCCATCGTGACCTGAAGCCCGAGAACACCATGATTGGTGAGTTCGGTGAGGTCATGGTCATGGACTGGGGATTGGCGATTCCCGTGGATCAACGCTTGATTGCTGGAATTGATCTCGGTCAAACCATGGCGGGAACGCCCAGCTACATGGCGCCCGAGATGGCTCGTGGGCCGTTCGAGAACATCACGACCAGGAGTGACATCTTTTTGCTCGGTGCGATTCTGTATGAGATCGTGACCGGCAAACCACCGCACACCGGCGAAACATCGCGTGCTTGCATGATCAATGCGGCTCGTAACGAGATTCGCAGATCAAAAGTCAAAGGCGAATTGGTCGACATCGCAGTCAAAGCGATGGCCACGAACCAGGCTGACCGCTACCAGACTGTCCAAGAGTTTCAAGACGCGATCCGCGCTTACCTGTCGCACTCCGAAAGCATCGCGTTGTCGACTCTTGCGACGGAGAGCCTGGATCTGGCTCGTGAAACGGAGTCCTACGATGACTTCAACCGGGCAGTGTTTGGATACCAACAAGCGCTCGACCTCTGGAGTGACAATGGTACGGCCAGTACGGGTCTGATCGAAGCCAAGTACACCTACGCAAAAACCGCTGGGGAACGTGGGGACTACGAACTCGGTACCGGCTTGCTGGACCTGAGTATTCCAGAACATCAGACGCTGCACGAAGAAATCACGGCGCTCAGCGCGGATCGTGAGCGAAAGGAGCAGCGCGGAAAACTCTATCGGCAGATCGGTGTCGCTCTCGCTGCTGTGCTGTTCCTCGTCATCTCTGGTGCCGCTGTCTGGATCAACTCCGCCAAGAACGATGCCCTCAACCAAAAACAGCTGGCTGACTTGGCAAGAGAAGAAGCTGTCACTTCGGAAGCGACGGCGCAAAGTCAACGAATGCTCGCGGTGCAAAAACAACAAGAAGCCGAAAGCGCTCAAGAGCAAGAACGCAAGCAGCGCGAACTTGCGGAGCTTGCCCAAGAGGCAGAAAAGAAGCAGCGGCTTGCGGCTGAAAAAGCAAGGACCGAAGCCGAAGCTGCTAAGTTAGCCGAGCAGGAGCAAAAGGAAGTCGCCGAACAACAGCGTTTGTTGGCGGAGCAACAGCGCACGCTGGCAGAGCAGCAGCGAGAAATCGCCGAACAGAAACGCCAAGAAGCGATCGATGCACGCCAAGCCGAGGCCTACGAGGCCTACGTCGCGCGAATCGCCGCTGCCTCATCGCGGATTGACGAGAACGCGTACTTGGGCGCGCTCGACCTACTGCGAGACTGCATTCCGGCGGAAGGCGAAACGGACTATCGAAACTGGGAATGGGGCCGAATGGTGTTCCTCTGCCAGCAAGCGACCCAGGTTCTGACAACCAAGCAGCCCCTCGAAGCTGTCGCCGCTTCCAAGTCTGGTGACGGTTTCGGATTGATCGCGACAGCCGGCGAGAAAGGCGTGATCACGATCTGGGCACCCAAGACTGGCCTCAAGAAGACCTACCAAGTCGGTACCGGTACGATCAACTCGCTTGCTTTCTCGCCAAGCAACCGCAAGCTCGCCATTGGCACCGACACACCGGGTAAGTTCATTCAGATCGTCGACCTCGCCACAGGATCGGTCGGCACACTCGCTCGCGACGCCTCCAAGGACGCTCACAAACAACCAGTCCTCAGTGTTGAGTACTCGGCGGATGGACGGCGTCTGCTGTCAGCTTCACGCTCTGGAAAGATCAAGGTCTGGGACCTAGCATCACGCAACGCCATGGTGACGCTTCACCGGCATCGCGGCGCTGTCCGACAAGCGAAGTTCTTTCCAAGTCAAAACGGACAATCACAAACCAAGATCGTTTCGGTCAGCCAAGATGGAAACGCGGTGGTCTGGCAAGACAAAACCGGCAAATGGTCGTCCACCGCATCGGTCAAAGAGAAGGGCATTTTCCGAGAACACCGAGGTCCCATTTTTGGGCTCGCAATTTCCGATGACGGATCAAAGATCGCGACTGCCGGGCACGGTGGACGGATTCTGATTTGGACCGACGAGGATCTGAAGTCGATCGACCTCGCCAATGTCATTGAACAGAGCGAGGAGGTTTCCAATCAAGCAGACTCCTCGTCACTCGTAGGGCACACCGCAGCGATCCGTTCGCTGGATTTTGCCGGCAGCAGCGATCTCCTCGTCAGCGCCGGTCACGACAACACCGTTCGAGTTTGGAATGCCGGCACCGGTGAAGTCATCAAGGTTCTCCGCGGCCACGGTCGCTGGGTACGAGGTTGCGTTGCATCCAACGACGGACGCAGTGTGGTCTCGGCTGGCTACGATGGTGCCGCGCGGTTCTGGGACATCGATGGCTACGAAGAACTCCGCGTGTTGCGTGGAAAGGTACTCGCTGGTCACGAAGACGGGATCATGGCTGCCGAATTTTCACCGGACTCCAAGCAAATCGTGACGGCAAGCCGTGACCGAACAGTAAAGACATGGGGCTCGCAAACCGGCGAACAACTCAATCAGTTCCGGGAAGGACACACGTTCCTGGCATCCGATGCGGTGGCCTACCAAAACGGACGGTTCTTGGCGACAGCGGCGGGTGATGAGACGGTTCGACTTTGGAACCTGGAAACCGGATCCGAGATCCGAAAACTGAGCGGTACCGGACAGAACGCTGCAGTTGACGTGTCTCGCGACGGTCGTTTCGTCCTCACAGGCGGACCCATTCTCGCCAAGAATGCCCGAGCACCCGAAGGTGGCAAACCTCAAGCTCTGTGGTCGGCTCGCTTGTGGGATGCCAAGACTGGCCGCGTGATCCATCAAATGTTTGGGCACCGCGCGATGGTCTCAGCCGTCGCGATCTCGCCCGACGCTCGCATGCTTTACACCGGCGACGTGAATGGAAGCGGCGTGCTTTGGGATCGAGCCACAGGAAAACAGATCAACGCGCTTCCCTGGCATCAATCGAAAGTGATTCGGGCCCGATTCTCTGCCGACGGGACTCGACTGATCACAGCCAGCTTCGAGCGAGGCGTGGCGACTTGGAACGTCGCGACGGGCAAAGTCGACAGCAATCAAAATCTGTTGCACCCCAAAGATCTGATTTCGGCTGACATTGATCGCGATGCCGAGTTCGTGGTCACCAGCAGCGAAGACCAACAAGTTCGAGTCTGGGATGCACGTACGAAACAAGTGTTGCAGACATTCGAGGTGAAGTTTGGAAACAAACGCCGACGGGTGGACAAAGTCTCGATCTCGCCTGATGGCAGTACCGTGATCGCAGTCAACCGAGAACGGGGAGTCGCGCGTGTCTTCGATGTCCGCTCCGGAAACGAAGTCACCTTCCCGCAAACCGGCGGCCGAAGTGGTGGCCTGCTTGAGTTTGCCGACGGATCGCAATTGAACGCTGTCGTCTTCGCCAATGACAACTCACAAGTGGTTTCGGTCGGCGGCGATCAAATTCGGTTGTGGGGTTTGAATCGTCAACAGCCACAGTATCGTCGCTTACGGATGAACTTCAGTCCTCATGGAGGCGTTGCTTCGGCAAGCTTCTCTAGCAACTCGCGTGAAATCGTCTCGGGAAGTTGGGATGGCACTGCGAACGTCTGGAATGCCGAAAGCGGGATCGTTCGACTGAAGCTGGTTGGTCGCCACGCTGGACCAGTTCACTGCGCAGCCTTTTCGCCAGATCCAGAGAGTCGTTTGATCGCAACGGCAAGTGCTGACCGAACCATCGTGCTGTGGGACAGCAAGACAGGCAAGTTCGTCAAACGCTTGACCGGCCATGGTGACGCGGTGAACTGGATTGCGTTGTCACCGGACGGCAAACGTCTCGTCTCCGCGTCCTCCGATCAGACAGCACGCGTTTGGGACAGTTCCAACTGGGACGAGCCCCTGGTCTTTCCACACGACACATCCGTCCTCCGAGCGTTGTTCTCACCCGACGGCCAGCGAATCGCCAGCAGCACTTCGGGCAATCTCGCCTACATCTGGAAGGCAGCAAACCAAACAGACACCGCGAAGCCGTTGATCGAACTGGCCGGTCACACTGCCCCGGTGACCTCCGTCGCATTTTCACCTGACGGCAAACGAGCCATCACCGGCAGCGAAGACTTCACTGCCAAGGTTTGGGACGTCACCGACCGTGGCCCCAAAGAGTTGATTGCCCTGAGTGGCCATGAACGCACCGTCACCTCCGTCGCGTTCTCGCCGGATCAACTGCATGTGCTAACGGGAAGCCAAGACGGAACCGCCATCATCTGGATGGCCGGCCCTTGGAGCGACGTCAATCGAGCCAACCTCTTGGTGACGGAGCAACTTGAACTGCAAACTGCAATCGCGCGTAAATAGCGACCGCACGACCAGCAAGGCGTCGGTGTTGAAGCGTCGTTCGCACCAGCCCGGCGCCTGACAAAATGCATCGCCTTCGATTTCGATTCATTCATGGAGTGGGTGCGAACGATTCCACCGCAGGCTTCAAGATCTTTCCGGCTCGCACAGGATACTGAGCCCCAGCGTCTTCCAAAGCAGTCACCATTGCCGCCGTCATTGCCCGTTTGAGTTCTGGATGACTATCGGCGAGGTTCTTGGACTCCGTTGGGTCGGCAGCGAGATCGAAGAGTTCCACTCGTGGGAAGTTGCTGCGGCCTTTGCTTTTCGCTTCTTTGCCGACGGGGTAGTGGTACACGATCTTGTCGTTGCCCCTTACCAATACCGTAAAGTAGGAAGTGCGGTGAGAGTGCGGGAAGTGCATCAAAAACTCGCGATCGGTTGGCAGCGACTCGCCACCGAGAGCTGGCAGCAAGCTGATCCCATCCACTTTGTGGTTGGCGTCTGGTTTGGCCTTCGTGATGTCGAGAATCGTTGCATACACGTCGGAGATCTGACCAAAGCCTTCGGTAACGTGCGACCCTCTCACGACGGGATGCTCTTTTTGAAATGAATTTTGAGGATCACGCTTGCCCCACGCCGCGATGAAGGGAACTCGCATTCCGCCTTCATAGTGAGTCGCCTTCTTGCCTCGTAGCGGCGCAGCACAAGAGACAGCGTAGGCATCACCGATAGGCGCGTCGGTGCCGTTGTCACCCAGGAAGATCACCAGTGTGTTCTCTGCCACACCGATCGACTCAAGGTGATCCAGCAGATCGCCGAGCGACTTGTCCATGCCTTCGATCAAGGAGGCGAATGCTGCCAACCGCGCGGGCTTGCCTTTTCGATAATTGTCGACGAATCGTTCGTCCGCTTCAAACGGTGCGTGCACCGCATAGTGCGACATGTAGGCGAAGAAAGGTTCTTGCTTGGAGACAGCCTCCGAGATTGCGGCCTTCATCTCGATCGTACAAGCCTCTGTCAGATGCGTCTTGGTTCCGTGGTACTTCTCTAGACCGGGAGCCGCGCGATTGACACGACTCCTGATGCCGTTTCCATAGTTCTTCATCCCAAGATAGCTGCCTGGCTGGCCGTAGGCGCAGCCAGCGATGTTCACATCGAAACCAATGTTCAGAGGGTTCTCGGCTGGGGCGCCGACTGGTCCGAGATGCGCCTTGCCGGAGTGAATCGTGCGATAACCGGCCGCCCTCAATTGAGCCGGGAGTGTTGTGTCTGCTTTCGTGAATCCCTCCCACTTCCATGTCTTGGGACCAAAGTCGCCGGTGTTCTTTGATTCCGGTTTGATGTATTGCGTCGTGTGATGACGAGCCGACGATTGTCCGTTCATCAGTGTCGTCCGCGTTGGCGAACAAACGCTGTTGGCATAGAAGTTGGCAAACCGCGTTCCCATGCTCGCAAGACGCTCCATGTTGGGCGTGCGATAGAAGTCATTTAGCGGGTAACGTTTGGCCTTTCCGTTCACGTCTGCGAGGAAGGGAACCGACGAGTCCATCACTCCCATATCGTCGACCAGAAACAGCAGCACGTTGGGCTTCGATTCGGCTGCAAAAGCCGAAGGCGTCAGACACGCGAGCAAGACAATAGGAATCACATAGGGTTTCATGAGAAGCTCTATCAAATTTTGAAAACATGAGCACAAAGCGATAGTTGTGAGGCGATGCCTCTTCGCCAGTTTAGAACAATTGTTCCACGTGTTTTGTGCACGGTTCGCTTTGTGAGCGCGAAGCAGTGAAGACATTTGCCCTGAACCATGACTCGCCCGCTAATTCTTAAGCACGGGTGCCAAGTAGATGTCACGGTATGACACGTTTGTGTGATCGCCCTGGAGGTAGATCGGCCCGGGTTCGGCCGGGTTGGTGTGAACAGCACCTGCGGTCGGTCCGGTGACGGGCTTGTTGTCGATCACCTTTTCACCGTTCAGGACCACTGTGACGTGTCGATCGACTAGGGTGATGTCATAGGTCTGCCATTGGCCGCCGGGTAGCCCCGCGTTCTTCGTTGGCTCGATCATGTTGAAGATCGCTCCGACGCCTTGCAGGCCCTGCATTCGACTGTCGCGATCGACCACTTGTGCCTCGTACATTCCCCGCAGGTAGATGCCGCTGTTCCGTTGCTCTTCGACCAGGAACTCGATGTGCAGCCAGAAGTCGTCGAACAAGGCTTCCGTCTTGAGGTTGGCATGGTCGCCGGTTGCCTTGAAGTCTGTCTTGGGTGTCGTGTTCTTCAGTAGGCCGTTCTGGGCGCTCCAGCCCATGATCTTGTCCGGTTCGTGTGCTTTCCAGCCAGTGAGATCCTTACCGTTGAACAGTGCGATTGGCTGTCCAAATCGAACCTTGGACAGATCAGGGGCCGAGTTCGGCATGGGCGGGATCTTCTTTCCAGTGAAGGTTTCCCTGCT
>JBGCGI010000005.1:0-36028 GCA_045110715.1 Rubripirellula sp. | reverse complement strand
GGTCTTCGATGAGATTCGCAATCTGTTTGCCAAGATGCCCGAAGCGAAGACTCGCGGGTACACCGCTAGCCGGTTCAGTTTTAACGTCGATGGCGGACGTTGTTCGGCATGCGACGGTAACGGAGCGTCGAAGCTGGAGATGGATTTTCTGGCAGATATCTGGGTGAAGTGCCCGGTCTGCCAAGGCAAGCGTTACAACCGAGAAACGCTGTCGGTCGAGTTCAAAGGCGCTTCGATCGCCGATGTGCTGGAGATGGATATCTCACAAGCATTGAAGCTGTTCTCCAATATCCCAAAAGTTGCTGCCAAACTGCAAACGCTGGTCGACGTTGGTTTGGAGTACCTGAAACTTGGTCAACCATCGCCAACCCTTTCTGGTGGCGAAGCACAGCGGATCAAACTTTCACGCGAGTTGAGTAAGAAGGAAACCGGGAAAACTCTGTACGTGCTTGATGAGCCGACAACCGGTTTGCACTTTGCAGACATCGATATGTTGTTGCGAGTCATTCACGGCTTGGCGGATCGTGGCAACACGATCGTGATCGTCGAACACAACATCGATGTGATCAAGACAGCAGATTGGGTGATCGACCTCGGACCCGAAGGCGGTGAGGGCGGCGGTCGCGTGGTGGTGGAAGGACGGCCAGAGAAGGTGGCCAAGAGCACGGAGAGTTATTCGGGTGCGGCGCTCGCCAAAGCGATGGGCGTCAAACGCCGAGGCAAAGCCAAGCAGGATCCGCGACCGGCAATTGCTCCCGCTTCGCAAAAGTCCAGAACGCACGTGGTGGTAGAGGCTGCTAGCGAACATAACTTGAAAGCGGTCGATGTCGAGATTCCTCGCGACGCGATGACTGTTTTTTGCGGACCAAGCGGCAGTGGCAAGAGCTCGCTGGCGATGGACACGATCTATGCCGAGGGCCAACGCCGCTATGTTGAATCGCTGTCCTCGTATGCCCGTCAGTTCATCGGTCAAGTCCAGAAGCCTCATGTCGAACGCATCGAGGGGCTTTCACCTGCGGTTGCACTGGAGCAAAAAAACCTCGGCCACTCACCTCGAAGTACGGTGGGGACGGTCACCGAGGTCTACGACTACTTACGGATCTTGATGGCTCGCCTGGGAACGATGCATTGTCCCGAGTGTCAGATCCCTGTTGGAACTCAGACGCCGGATCAGATTGTCGACAAGGTCATGTCGATGCCGGAGTCGACACGCGCATTGATCATGGCACCGATCGAGGTTCAGGCAGGCGAATTCTCCAAAGACACGTGGCAATCGCTGCGAAGCACCGGTTACCAGCGCGTGCGAATCGATGGCACGACGGTGGCGTTGGACGATGCGCCGCCACTTGACCCGCGGAAGAAGCAATCGGTGCAGGTGGTGGTCGATCGAATCAAAATCCAAGAGTCGGATCGTTCCAGGATCAGTGACAGTATCGAACAGGCTTTGTCATTGGGAATCGGCGTCGTGGAAATTGCGATCGCCGACGAGGACCGTGAAGAGCAGACTTGGACGACGGTCACGCATAGCCAGCATTTGGTGTGTGGCGATTGCGGTCGATCCTTCAACGAGCTGACGCCGCATCACTTCTCGTTCAATTCGACTCTTGGTTGGTGCCCACAGTGCGAAGGGCTCGGGACGCAGACGGGCACGAACCCTGCTGCACTTGTTCATTCGCCAACGGCAACTTTGGCTGATGGAGCCGCTGTGCTCTGGCCCAATGTCGAGCAATCGGTGTCCAAGTGGATGCTGAATGCTTTGTCGCGTCACACCGGTGTTCGTTTGGACGTTCCGTTCGAGCTGTTGTCGGTCTCCGAACGTCGCGTGCTGTTTCGCGGAACCGGTGCCACTTGGATCGAAGTCCGAGAGTCAGACACAAAGGCGACCAAGGCGAAGAAGGCGGCGGCAAATGTGCTTTTCCGTTATCAGTTCAAAGGTTTTTATCCCGCGTTGGAGGAAGCCTCGCGTTTGACTCCCGGTCTGCGTGGCAAGCTGGAAAAATTCACCGATGAGATTGACTGCTCGGCTTGCGATGGATCGCGTCTTCGCGAAGAAGCGGCTGCCGTTCGCTATCGAGGACATACGGTTGCCGATCTGACGCACCTGCCGTTGAACCGACTACGGGATGAGCTGAAGACTTGGAAACTGGACAAGCGAGAGAAGAAGATCGCTGGCGAAATGATTCGCGAAGTCAATTCACGGGTAAAGTTCCTGCTGGATGTTGGTTTGGACTACCTGACGCTGCATCGCGGTGCGGCAACGCTATCGGGTGGGGAAGCACAGCGAATTCGTTTGGCATCGCAGCTAGGGAGTGGCCTCTGCGGAGTGCTGTACGTTCTGGATGAGCCAACGATCGGATTGCACCCCCGCGACAACGTGAAATTGCTTGGCGCGTTGCACCGACTTCGAGATCAGGGCAACACACTGTTGGTCGTGGAGCACGATCGCGACGTGATTGCTGGCAGTAACTACTTGTGTGATTTCGGTCCCAAAGCTGGACGCCACGGTGGTCGGATCGTCGCGCGAGGTCCTGCTGACGACGTTCAGCCGTACGAAGACTCGGTCACGACGAGTTACATCGATGGCAGTAAGGTGATTCCGTTGCCAAAGTCACGGCGACCGGTAGAAGCGAGCGACGGCAAACCGTTCGTGAACTTCATGAAGATCTACGGCGCCAGAGAGAACAACTTGCAGGCCATCGATTTCAAGTTACCGCTTGGCGTGTTCACTGCTGTGACTGGACCGAGTGGAAGTGGGAAGAGTTCGCTGATCGACGGGATTTTGTACCCCGTCCTGGCACGACGTCTGCATCGAGCCCGTTTGCGACCTGGTCGCCACGAGAAAGTCGAAGGCGTTCGCTTCATCGACAAGGTCATTCGGGTCGACCAATCGCCGCTGGGGAATTCACCGAGTAGCAACCCTGCTACCTACACTGGCGCGTTCGACTTGATTCGCCAGATCTTTGCCGAACTGCCGGAAGCGGCCGAACGTCGTTTCACGGCGCGAACTTTCAGCTTCAACGTGTCCGGTGGACGCTGTGATACTTGCGAGGGGCATGGGCAACTGCGGATCGAAATGCACTTTTTGCCCGACGTCTACGTTCCCTGCGATGAATGCGACTCGAAGCGATACAACGATGAAGTGCTGGAGGTGAAACTGCACGGAAAGTCGATCGCCGATGTGCTGGAGATGCCCGTGGGTGACGCACTGGAATTGTTCGCCGAGTATCCGAAGATCAATCGCATCCTACAGACGCTTTGTGATGTTGGTCTGGACTACGTGACGCTTGGTCAGTCGGCACCGACGTTGTCTGGGGGAGAAGCTCAGCGAGTCAAACTGGCTGCTGAACTCGCACGGCCCGTGACAGGTAACACGTTGTACTTGCTGGACGAACCGACCACCGGATTGCACTTTGATGACATCGCCAAATTGCTGGACGTGCTGCAGCGTTTGGTGGACCTTGGGAATTCGGTTGTTGTGATTGAACACAATTTGGATGTGATCAAATGCGCTGACTGGATCATCGATGTGGGACCGGGCGCCGGAGTCGACGGAGGGCGGATTGTGTTCGAGGGTACGCCAGAAGACTTGGCCAGCCGAGCTGGAAAGAGGGGCCGAAAGAAGGAACTCGTTTCCGCGACGGCACCGTTCTTGGCGCAAGCCCTCAAGGATTCCGCAATCGAGACCACAGCGACGACGCTTGCTCCCAAATCGACCAAGGAACCTGCCAAGCGTGCAACGCTTCAAGACGAACCGGCGGTCAGCGAGCCTTCGGAGGATGAAGCGGAAGATGAATCAACCACTGCCGCTGGATCGATGGACCCTTGGAAAGTGCTGGGACGAAAATGGCATTCCCTTGGCAAGGGGTTTCCCAGTGGCACCGAACCGGACTGGCCATTGGAAATGGTCGATCGGATGCTTAGCCTGCTGGAGCAGGTCGCCGGGGACGATTCGCTTGAGTTCAGCTCACCAGATCGGGTTGACGTGAAGCCTTCTGGGTCAGATCAAGCCTGGGCAGCCGTTGAGACCAAGACGCCTGAATCACTGAAGGTCACCTTGGCAGGTCCACACGAAGCAATCGACTTGGACCAATTGACGGGCCTCGCGATGAACGGCCCGGTGGACGTGAGCGACAAGAAACTCACCAAGGTCACGCTTAATTTGACCGACATCAAGCAAGTTCGCAGTCGAAAACTGAAAACGTTCTTGGAGAGTCATTTGGAACGTTCAGTGCAGTAGCTGGGGGTGAGGGCATGGGGAGATCGCGATCCCGTTGTCACGCCAGTCGTTCACGCGTCGCGTCTCACTGAGGTGGCGCGCACCGACTTCGCTTGGCCAAACGTTAGTATCCGATTCCTGCACGGAACATGATTCCGTCGGATGGCTTGATGTTGTTCGTTGAATTCTTGCGATACTCGACTTCGCGATCGAATGCATAGCCGATCTCGAAGAAGCCGGTACGTCGCCCAGCGCGAATGAAATCGGTTGTTCCCCATTCCATGCCCAACGTCAAGCGAATCTCGTTGATGTCCACGCTATCTTCGACGCCATTGTCCCGTTTGATCGTCCAGGAGCCTCCGCCGTAGTCGCCTCCGATGTAGCCCCAGACGTCTCTTGTGCCCACCGTACGCCAGTAGCGTGAGAGTTTGGGCTGCGGGAAGAATAGATCCAACCGCGTGTATGGATTTGGCTGGTAGAGAATTCCACCGGCGGGCACCAACTTGATCTTATTTCGGTCGATGTAGTACACGCCGGCCTTCACGGTCGATGCAGGCGTTAGCCGAAAGTTGACCAGTGCCTTACCGAGCGTACGAATGCTGTCGCTGTTGAAGGTGTCGAAGTCGGTGAAGGCTCCGACACGGACACCAAATTCGGTTCCGAACATCTGATTCGGATCGGAGTTCCAACCAACATCCAGAAAACCGCTGTAAGCACTTCCGGGCAAATCCGCCGTGGTCGAGTTGTTGGGGCCGTCCCACAAGTGCAGAGAAAAGGACGGAACGACGTACAATGGTTGGGTCGAGTACATGAAGTTAGGAAAGGCAAACACCAGCGAGACATCCGTGTCATTGGTGTCCAGATCGTCAGGGTCGCTGCCACCCAATCCAGCGACGTAGGTGTGTCGCAGACGCGGACCCTGAAACAATCGATACGACCTTCCTTGAGTGCCCGCGCCGCCACCAAAGACACCGCCGGAGAAGATGCCGCCAGGAAACAGCGTGGAGGGACTCGACGAGGGGTAGGCTGATGAAGGGAAGCCGCCGCCGGTTCCGAAGCCGCCGCTCGATCCATAAGAGCCGGGCGCACCGTAAACACTGCCTGGTCCGTAGGCCGCAGGCGGGCCGTACACGTTGCCATTGTCGAATCCACCAGGCTGTCCGTACATCGGCGCCTGAAAGACCGGACCTTGAACTTGCGAGCCGCCCAGTGAGCCAGGCTGCGAGAAACCTTGATTCGGAATTGGCGTCCCAAAGCTGGGCACGCCGAACGACGGCGAGGAAGCTGGCCGAGAAAATAGTCGATTCAGTAAACCGCCGCCTGGAGGAGACGGTGCGATGGTGCCCGGAGCAGCCGCAGAGGGAGGTCCAATCACCGCTGATGGTCCGCTTGCCGCAGGCGGACCAATGACGGTCACATTGGACCCGGGATTCTGACCGAGTCCCAATCCAGGTGCGATTCCTCCCAAGTTCGGAGCGAGCCCACCAAAGCCAGTGCGAGGCGTGCTCGCATACGGATCGAAACCCGTAGGCGGTGCAGCAAAACCAGTCGAGGGTGGCCCTGTTGGCGAGGGCGTGAATCCAGGGCTGGGGGCAAAGTTCGGGCTCGGGTTGGGAGCGAAGCCTTGGTTCCCAGAGGCAAATGGGGAAGGTTGACCGATCGGCGCAAGATTGGTTTCTGGGATTGTTACCTGAGCACCGCAATCACTTGGCTGCGAGTAAACCACCATCATCACGATGAAGCACATCGCTGGTGAGTGAAATCGCTTTGACAGTCCAGTTCGCAGCATGAAAGGCCGACGTGATCCTCGAGAACCGGCAGCTTGTGTCGCAAGAACGCTTGCCGACAATTCGACGCTGCACAACTAGGAGGTACTCAGCCAACTGCAAGGCGGTCAAGATGAATGTCGAATTCAGCCAGTTTTATTCAAGTCGGGCAAGACTTTGACCGACAGCCTGGGAATTGTTGGAATTCACCGGCTGAGCGCGAGGGTGACGAGACTACTCTTTCCCGTAGTGCTCGACTTGTGGCCAATAGATGTCTTCAAACGCATCCTCTTCGTGGAAGTCGATGCTGTTGTCCAAGTCATGGCACTCCATGCACTTGTCACGAGCTTTTTCCAACGGCAGCTTCATCGAGTCACGGAAAGCCTGACGTTGTTCGGCTGTGGCTGATGAGCCCTCGGCTTCGGCAGCGGAGTGTCCTGATCCAGGTCCGTGGCAGTTCTCGCATCCATTGCCGGTCAGATGCTCGGTTTTTTCCAAGGACAAGTAACCGGAAGCATACGGGTAGAACTCTTGAGGATTCCAGCCCGTCACGTGGCAGCTCAAGCACTCAGGATCGAAGTGTCGGGCGATGTCACCGCGTTCCTTGGGGGGCTTGATGATGCTGTTGGTCGCCTCTGCATGAGGAGTGCCTTCCCAGATTTCAAACGCCTCGGTGTGGCATTCACCGCACTTTGCCGTGCCGACGAACTTCTCGCCCGAAGAGTGGGGAATCGGAGGCAACAGGCCCAAGCCCTCCAGGCCAATGTCACGCAATTGATTCTGGTAGTCCTTCATCAGCTGACGCATTTCTGGAGCGTCGCCAAACTCGTGGCTCAAAGGCACCCGCGCGTACTTGATCACGTCTTTTGCGTCTAGGAAGAAGCCAACCAGACCAGCGTACATGCCTTTGTTTCCGGTCACGATCATTTTCGTCTTGGAGTCATCGATCGACTCTGGACGGTAGGTTGGTTCGCCATAACCGCCCGCAACGATGATCAGGTCAAAGCCGGGAACTTTTTGCACCAGCTTCTCAGCTGCTTTTTCCTTGCCGTAGAACATCAGCACTTTGTAGTCGACATCCGACTCGGTCAGGTTTGCGCCGGCTTTCTCAACGGAAGGCACGATTGCTTCGACGCCGATTTCACCAGCGGCTTCGACTTCAAGTGCCTCAGGATCCAAGGCGCTAGTGATCCCGATCGCGTATCCGTTTTGCTTGACGATCTTCGTTGAGGGCATGAATTCTGGGTCAATCAGCACCACGTTGCTGGACACAAACAACGCGTTATCTTCGGATTCAGGGACGGCCACTGACAGAAGTTCTCCGACGCCGAGTCGCACATCTGCGGGGCCAAAGCCGACAGCCTCGTAGCCCATTTGTTTTAGAGCACGGACGGATTGCTGTAGCTTGACTTCGGATTGGCGGCCAAAACGACGCACTTGGTTGCCGGCGTCCACGGGCACCAGCGTCCATCCCATGTCACGCAGCTGTTTCATCAGTGTGTAACGTCTGGCGACACCGCCCTTTTGTCGGTCCAGGCCGGTGCAGCCACAGGGTTCGATGTAACCGTTCTGCTGGCAGGTGACGACCAGGGTGACAACCGGTTTGTCCCAGGTTTTGTAGTCTTCGGGCCCATCAACGCGTTCTGGGAAAGCGTTTTTGTCCGGATCTTGCTTGGGTTTCGTCCCTTCGATCGGAATGCCTTCGGGAGCCGGCACCATTTCTGGTTTTCCAGCGGCAGGCTTCTTGGGATCAACCTTTCCACTCGGCTTGGGGGCACCGTCAGGAGCAGGCGTGGGGACGATCTCGATTTTTGAGTTCTGGGTTTGAACTAGTTGCCCGTCTTCGCCGAATCGCATCGCAACCGATTGAGCCGAATTTCCGTTCAGATCGGTCAGGTACGGTGCCTTGATGGGGTCACCGTGCAGGCCACCAGGACCTCCTGATGGAATCCCCAACGAGGCGGTTGCCTCGTCATTGCTGGGTGAGCATCCAGCGATCAACGCGATTGCCGAAGCCATTAAAATGGCTTTGCACGCAGTCCATTTTTTGGGGGAGATCTTCAAAGGCCGAGTCATCAAGCATGTGCCTAGAGTGTGGAGACCACGGTGAATCGGCTGCCCCGGTTCAGTTCGGGACTCCGTGAAATCCAAAGGATTTGGAAATCCTAACCCACGTTCGGTCAGGCTACTTTCCTTCGATAGCAAATTTAACCGCAATTCGCATCTTCGAAACCTTCGGGTTATCGGATTCGATCCAAATAATTCCATAGTCGCCACTATTTTTTCCCATTCGCTCGATTGGCTCGTCGCCAGGAGTCAGTTCAAGCTCAATCGGATACAGAACCATCGAACCAGCCCGGCTTTTGGGTTCACCCAAGGTTGCCTTGAGCGTTCCGTCAGGCACGATGCTGCCAATGCTCAGCTTCGTACGATTCCGTTCATCGCCTTTGAGTACCACGAAGGCTTTCGCTTTCATGTTTCCGTCTTTCGCGATCCTACCGAAGTCGTAGAGATATCCGCCAGCGGACTCCTCGCTCAATTTCGAGTTTTCGATCATTCCCAGCGGACCAACGATGCTGCCTTTCACGGGAGCGACGATGTAGAAGTCGTCGGAATCAGCATTGTCGTCGTTGGCAATGACCTTACCTTCTTCATCGAGCTTTTTGAATCCAAACATTAAGTTCTGGGAAATCACCCCTTGGCGTAGACCCGCCCCAATTTTGACTTTCACACGAAAGCCCTGGCGTGCCGCACCGCGAATTCCATCGTTTTGCTCGGTGGGTTCGAATTCTTCGACTTCAAATTCAGCCAGATCGGTCAACGAAGAAGCACTGAATGATGACTTCGATGGCTGCATCTTGGTGTCCATAAAGTTGTACACCGTGCCCTCGAACTCGAAGTCTTCTCCCGTCGCTACCTGCCCGAAGGTCCACGTTTCAGGAACCAGTGAGACCTGATCGACGACGGCGCCCACGATCCCTAAGTTCAGCACCAAGTTCTCGGGGTCGTTGGTGATCACCTGAGCGGACTGCTTGAATTCAGACTCGCCCGGTTTGACGGTCCAACTCAGTTTGATCTCGGTTTCCTCGCCAGGAGCCAAGCCCTCTGTGTCCAGTTCACCAAGGGTGCACTTGCAGGTCGTCGCTCCCAACCGCAGGGTGAGCACGTCGGTTCCGATATTGCGAAGCACAAAGCTGTGCTCCCCCTCGGTTCCCGGTGACATCATCCCGAAGTCAAAGTCCTTGTCGCCAACCAGTTCCACGCGAGCATCGCCCTGCGGAACATCCTTGACGATGTAAGCGGCAATGTTGGCAGGCGTGACTTCCCGCTCCAGTGTGAACGGTCCAAACTGACCGTGCCGATGCCCGAAGCGTTGGTAGTTCAAACCCCATGCACAGAACGTGCCCAGGAACGCTGAAAACAAGAGCGAGAGCCAAAACTTCTTCATGACAAATCCGAGTTCAACATTCCGAACGAAGTGAAGAACGCGTTCCATCGTTCTTCTAAAGGTGTTTTTCGCGGCGTTTTGCCCGCAAGACCGGTTGCTGCCATTACGTCACCAAGGCCCGAATGGTTCGGGACACAGAAACCGAGATTTCCGCGATCAATCGGCGGCGGGAGGAAGCAATTCCGAGGCCGGCCGACGAACCGGCCCTCGTTCCACCATTTTTCCCAATCGAGCAGCAACGTACAACTGCTGTCGCACCAGGGCGCGCTCGATATTCCCCCCCAGTGTTGACAGGGTTGTGGCTCGATCCCCCAACGCAGTGGCTGCTGCTTCCTCGCCGCGTTCTCGTTCAATCACTGCCAATTGGGCAAACATCCACTGATTGGCGGGGCTCCAACGAACAGCATCGCCGAACGACTCGCTTGCCGCCAGCAAATCAGATTCGAGTCCGTATCGCTGGTAGACGTGCAACTGCTGAGCCCCAATCATCCGATAGACCGCTGGGTCCTCCCCCGCACGTTGTTTGGCTTCCTGCAAAGCCTGCTGCCAACTCTCGCGAGCTGATGGTTGATCCCCCTGCAGCAGCAATTGCCATCGATAGAAGTCAGCCATCCAAAGCACCGCATCGGGCGACCACGGGTCGGCATCGACCGCTTCCTTGAGCTTGGTCCGAGCTTTTCCCAGCTGGCCAGACGCCTGGGCCATCGTGATCGTTTCCATCAACCGACTTTGTGCGTCAACAGGGTCGATCGACGTCCACTTTAACAGTCCCACCAATAGCACGCTGGTGCAGGCCACTGCGATCGCCACCCGTTTGCGGCTGCCAACGGATTCGCTGCCATCTTGCTTCGGGCGTTTCGATGCAACCGATCGCTGTCTTAACAGCATGCCTGCTCCGATCCAAATCAGGATCGCGACGCCTGGCACCGTCCAGCCGCCCGCCACCATCAAATGCAATCCCAGCGAAAGGAGTGTGACAACAACGATCCGATCCAATGGCATCGCTGTCTCCACACTTGAACCGACTCGCGAAGTCTTGAACGTATTCCAAAGCGCGAAGGCGAGCCCGATCGCTACCGGCAGAGCAAACAAACTGGCGTCAAGATCGGGGACTCTGCGTGTGGCCCAACCAAGCAGCCAGACCATCAGCAAAGACAGCATCGCTCCCAGCCAAACCCACTTCTCCGAATCGTCCTCCGCTGCCTCCCGATCATCATCCGCCTTGGCAACACTGCTTTGATAAAACCACAGTCCTGTTGCCAACAAGATCAGCAGCAACAGCAAGGCGATGAAGCCTCCGCTGGCCAGGGTTTCGAAGAACAGATTGTGTGGCTCAGCGATTTGTTCGGTCGTGTTCGCCTCGCGGTATCGTTCGTACATTGACTGGAAGTTACCCGGGCCACACCCAAGCAGCGGTCGATCCAGCGCCAACTGCCACGTCGATCGCCAATACTGAAAACGGACAGACAACGAGGCGGGTGCCTCCTCAAACCATTCTCGATTTCCGAACAGAGCCACGAACAGTCCGAGACACAGGCCAACGATCGAAACGCCACCGACGCCCAACAGCACCACGCGTGAACGCTTTTTGGATTCGACTTTACCCGAGCGCGATGAAACCACGAAGATCAACGCGATGCCAATCAGCGTTGCCAAAAGCGCTGACCGACTGCGCGTTCCCAGCAACGCACCCGCGCAAACCAATATCGGCAGCATCCATATCAACCGATCCCGCCACCGGAACCGATGCCACTCGCTTCGCAAAATGCCGGCTCCCATCACGATGCCAACGATCAGGAACGCCGCGAACGAGTTGGCCAGTGCGAACGTCCCCGATGGCCCGCCATCGAACAAACGGTTCTCAAACACCATCCGCTCCGCCGAACCCTCTGGAGCATCCAGCCCAGCTTCCAGCAGAACTTTGGCGGGGTCGCTTTGGTATTCTGCGCGATGCTGCGGCAGACTGATGAAGTACTGATGCAATCCGTGCACGCCCAGCCCTGTGGCGGATACCACCAACAGAACACTGATTGATTTCCGCGCGCTGGCTTGCTGAAATAGACGCCTCGACGCTGTGAAAATGGCTGCTGCGGTGATCCAAAGCCACGCTTCATTCGTCGCCGACCTGAAGTTTCCAGGCGGACAGCTCAAGAACGCTGCGATGAAAATCCAAGTCGCCAGTGCCCACGGCAAGACGTCCAGCAGTCGATCCGACCAACTGGATTCACGCCAATCCGACTTCCACAACGAGGTGACCCAGGCAGTGCCGCCAAGGATCAAACCTAGCATGCAGAACCAAAGTGCATCACCTTTCTCCACTGCAACGCTATCGCTTGGGTGGTAGCTGACGTAAACGATCGCAGCAGCCAACAGCCCCAAGGCAAAGCACAGCGGGTCCAGTCGACTTGCCGCCGGATCTTGGGGCGCGGTCGGTTGGCTTTCTACTCTTTGTCTTTTCGCCATCCGGTCGATTCCAATATGACGATCAACAACAACATGCAAAGCACGATCCCCAGCACCATGGCGGCCTGGCCAATCGAAACCTGCGTTAACAATACCGCAGCCAACCCGCAGGTCGCTGTGACAAGATAGATCGTCAAAACCGCCTGCGTCCTGCCCAGCCCTAGATCCACCAAGCGGTGTGAGAAGTGACTGCGGTCTCCAACAAATGGGCTGCGACCTTCACGAATCCGAATCCACAGTACCGTGATCAGATCGTAAAGCGGAACCGCCATCGCACACAGCGGAGCGAATACGGCATGTGGACGCGCGTTCCCCGCATACGTCGCCATCAACATCGACACGGCAACCAGAAACCCCACTAGGTAACTGCCACCATCACCCATGAAGATTCGGGCGGGAGGCCGATTGTGCCACAGAAATCCCAATAGCGAACCGCACACGACCAGCAACAGTGCGGCCACAAACAGCTGCGGGCGAGCGGTTCCTGGATCCGGCGTCAACAGCATCACGGCCGCCATCGAAGCCGCGATGATTGCCGCCACACCACCACTTAGGCCATCCATGTTGTCCAGCATATTGAACGAGTTGATCACGCCAACGATCCATATCATCGACAACACGTTGGTCAACCACGTCACTCCGATGTAGGCCGTCAGCCCGAAGCCAAGTCCGTAAACGACAAAACCCGCGACTGCGAACTCAACGCCCAGCCGCACCCACTCGTTGACTCCGCGACGGTCATCGGTCAAGCCAAGGGCAAACAACACGGTACCTGAAATCAGCAGCCCCCAGAGTTGACCCGCTCGCGACCAAACGCCATCCAAATAGGGAAGCAGTGTCGTGGGAATTCGCTCCTGCATGTCTGCAGACTCGCGAGCCACCATCACCGCGATCGTGCCGACTGCAAAGGTCACGATAATTCCTAGCCAAATCCCGATACCACCACCGAGCGGCGTGACTTCCACGTGAGTGCTATGCCCCCCCGGTCGATCCAAGAGCCCCAATCGCTCTGCGAACTTGCGGACCGGGAACAGGCTTAACGCACATACCAACATCGGCGGAATCATCGTGACCGCCAGTAACCACACAACCCAATGAGAAAGGCTAGCCAAGTAAACGCTCTCGCTCGCGTGTGGTTGAGACAGAAAAAAAGGACAAGTGCATCCAGCAGAACGAAGAATGTACCCGAATTGGGACGTTGGGGGCCAGGACTTGTCCTCACGCCTGCATCGCTACTTCGTCTTTTCAAAGCGTACGAAAGGCAAGCTCGCGCGGTTCATTCGCCTCATCCTTCGGGCCTGGCCGTCACTCGGTGGACAGCATCCGGTCTAGTTCGGGACCCGCTTGGCGTGCGTCGCCGCTTCGCTGCGTCACTCCGATTGAATCGCAATACTCCAACAGCGGAATGGCATGCTTGCGAGTGACCTGCCATTGGTCACGAATCTCCGCCACACTCCGACTTGGGTTGTCTGTGAACAACTCGTGCAGTTCACCGCAAAGCTGATGAAAGGCGTCGTCTGCGATGAAGAACCCCTTGCCCAAATCCAGCAGAATTCGCTGTTGAGTTGCGAAACGCATCAGTGAACCGACCAAGTCAGTTGTTGTCTCCAACGTTGCGGCCACTTCTTTGATCGTCGGTGGAGTTCGTACACCACCGTACATTTCCAAGATGCGGTCCATGCGGGCTCGTTGTTTTTTCGACAACACGTTCTCCTCCGAGGCAATCGCAACGCGTTGATTGACTCGCACGACTGCTTTCTCGTCGATCAGCCTCTGCAGCACTCGGCGGACCACTTTGGGCGAACCGGTGGAGCTGGCGCGTTTCAGCACTGCTTCTTCGACCAGCCAAGCGTCCTCAGTCGCCTCGGCCTGATGCTTCAAGAGCTTCACGACGTACTTTCCGATTCGTTCCAAAGCCAAGTTGGAGACTGCAATTCCCTCCACTGGCATTTGGAAGCGACCTTCGTCGATCGCCCCTTTGAAGTGCGTGAAAACCTGATCCTTGGAAATTCCCAACTGCAGCTCGCACCACTCTGCATCGATCTCGTACTCGCCTAGATAATTTACCCAGCTTGTCACGCGGTCGATCGGTTCAGCACCAACTAGCTCTCGACCAAGCTCCAGCAGTCGTGTGGTTTGCTTGGCTTCCGGTTCGACGGACACGAGCACGCGGCCGCCGGCAAAGGAACCAATCGGGTATGGCCGGCGAAACAGGCATTGCTGCATGCTGGTTGCAATGATCGGCGCTTCGGTGTCCACAACGACAACTGCTTGGTCAGCGGGCCCCAATCGCTTCACGCCCATGATGCGTGCATCGCAGGACATTGTCGCGGTATGCAATTGAACGGTGGCCGGACACTTCAATTCCGAAGTCTCGCGAAACATCGTCAGTTCGACTGCCATTCGACGGCTTGGTGGATGCGTTCCATCGGCGACCAACTCGTCGCCACGCGTGATTCGAGTGGACGACGCACCCACGAGATTCATTGCGGTTCGGAAACCCGCTTCTGCACGTTCGACCGATTCTCCGTGCACTTCCAATCCGCGAACACGATAGCTGTCGCCTGATCGCGACAACTGCACGTGGTCGCCCACCGCAACCCGTCCGCTCCACAACGTGCCTGCGACGACGCAACCACGACCATCGACCGTGAACACACGGTCGATTGGCATGCGAAAAACTTGCGGGCCGCTGCGGGCAATGGTTCGAGCGTGTTGGACCAACAGCGTTTTCAGTTCCGCGAGTCCTTGACCAGTGACTGACGAAACCGAGACCTGGGGGATCTCGGCGAATCCGTAGTCTGCCAGAAAAACATCCAGTTCTTCGGAGAGGTCTGCCAAGGTCGCTTCGTCGGACAGGTCGATTCGTGAGATCGCGACGATCAATCGGGAGACCCCCAGCGACTGCAGGATCGCAGCGTGCTCGAGCGTCTGTGCCTGGATGCCTTGATCGCAAGCGACCACCAACAACCCGACATCGATTCCAGAAACACCGGCCAGCAGATTGCCGATGTATTTTTGATGGCCCGGCGCATCGATCAACGCAAACGTTTGATCGCCTTCGTCAAAGGAGGCGAAGCCAAGGTCAATCGTGATGCCGCGTTTCTTTTCTTCGGGATGGGTGTCTGTATCAATTCCCGTCAGTGCGGCAACGAGCGATGTCTTGCCATGATCGATATGTCCGATCACGCCAACGATGGTGTAGTTCGCAAAAGAAGATTCCGTCATCGCTGATCCGAAGTGGCTGTCGCTCTCGTAAGCTGTCCCGACCATTTTTGCTGACAGCGAACAATCCCGCCAGCCACCGCATTCAATCGCTGGCGCATTTCGTGGCTGTGCGAAATCAACGCGTTCGTAGCCGTGCGGATTCAACGCCGTGGCTGTCTCAGCCGTTCTCTTGTCGGTCCTGTCGTTCCAACTCTTCTTCGTAGGCAAGGTCGATCATGTCGAGAACCGAATCGACGTCCGCTGCCTTCGTGGAAAACTTGAATTTTCCCGTCAACTTTAGGTCGGGAGTCAGTTCGCTTTTTTCGTGCAGATCCCACATCTCTTCGGCGTAGTGAGTCTCCGCTAATTCAGGAGCATACTGTGCGTAGTACAGTGTGATGTTTCGAACGTCGCGCTGCAGCATCTTCTTCGCGTTGTTGTTTCCCGATGCATTGACGACTTGTGGGAAATCGATAATGACAGGGCCCGACTCGTCTTGAAGCACATTGAATTCCGAGAGATCGCCGTGGACCAATCCGACGCACAACATCCGCAACACATAGGTCATCACCGTGGCGTGATCTCTCAGGGCTTGAGCCGCCGACATTGTGATGTCGTTCAGTCGCGGTGCAACGCCGCCGTCCCCATCGGTGATCAGCTCCATCAATAGCACGCCATCGAAGAAACCGTATGCCTTGGGGACTCGAACACCCGCATCGGCGAGTTTGTACAAAGCGTCCACTTCAGCTCGTTGCCAAACGACCTCTTGTTGGTCCCGACCAAATTTGGAACGTTTTTCGATTGCCCTTTGTCGGCGGCTGTTTCGGATTTTTCGGCCCTCCTGGTACTGGACCGCATTCTTGAAACTGCGTTTGGCGACATCCTTGTACACCTTCGCACAGCGAGTCTCGTCACCGCAACGTACCAGGAAGACTTGGGCTTCTTTGCCACTCATCAGCGAGCCTAAGACTTTGTCGACGAGCCCGTCTTCGATAAGTGGCTTGATACGCTGAGGGACTTTCAAGATGCTACCGATTCAGAAGCATGGAAACTTCCGCAGGAAAGAATGAGTGAATGATCAGGAGCGAGCGTCCCTGAAGCAACACAGCGTCCAAGGCGTAACGTAGCATGAGCTCGCAAATGTGGCAAAGAGGCTCGGAATCGCCCCGTTTCGGTTGTGTGAACGGAAATCACGGGATGTCCGACCCCCCCTAGCCTGGATAAGTCGCGGTGGACTTGCCAGGATGGTCCCAGCGATTCTTGCATCCCTCAACAACTCCAGGAATGAAAACGGATGGGACATTTGAACGACGTGGGTGAAGCCGACGGTTGGCGATGTTGGCTGTGTGATGAACCAGTTGACCGCGATATGTCGCCCAACGATCCTCGCGCAGCCACGGTCGACGCTCGCATGACCAAGGCCCGGGCGAAGAAAAGAAAACAGGACAAGGGAAACCCGTTGCCCGAGCGTTTGGCGCACAAAAGCTGCAACACGGGCAAGGGCGCGAATGATCCAGTGGTGCCCTGGGCGGATCACTTGATTGTCGTGGATCCAGCACCGATCATCGCGGCCGCCGATCGACTTCAACGTAAGGCTGGCCGCGAAGCCATGGCGCGTTGCCCCACCCGGGAAGACGCCGACCTGGTTGCCGCCTGGCTCCTTGATCGACTCTCGCGGCTCTCTCCGGAGTTGGACGTGCACACCGAAATCGCGACGACTGGTGGGCAGTACCTCGTCAGCTTGAAAACTAGGTAGAGACTTCCTCGCAAGTCGATTCGCTGCAAAGACCACGCAGTGAGATTGCAGATGCGGCAGCCGTGGTGATCAGCTTGAGCTACCGAAGAATGTCGTGAATCACGTTTCCGTGTACATCGGTCAGCCGGAAATCTCGACCGGAATACCGATACGTTAGCCTTTCGTGGTCCAACCCAAGAGCAAACAGCATCGTCGCGTGCAGGTCGTGAACGCTTGTCGGATTCTGCTCAGCCTTGAATCCGAATTCGTCAGTCGAACCATAGACGGTTCCGCCCTTGATGCCGCCGCCCGCCAGCCAGACGCTGAATCCATAGTGGTTGTGATCGCGGCCGAGCTTCGAGGCTCCATCACCGGTCAGTTCCACCGTTGGCGTGCGGCCGAATTCACCGCCCCACACAACTAACGTCTCGTCCAGCATGCCGCGTGACTTCAGATCGCTCAGTAGTGCGGCGATTGGCTGATCGATTTGTTTTGCCAGTTTGCGGTGGTTGTCGGCGATCTTGTCATGGTTGTCCCAAGGTTGCCCTGCGCCGTGCCATAGTTGAATGTAGCGCACTCCGCGTTCTGCCAACCGGCGCGCGATAAGCGTCTGGCGTCCGTGCACACTGTCGCCGTAAAGGTCGCGAGTGTGTTGTGTTTCATTAGCGATATCGAACGCGTCACTAGCCTCGGTCTGCATCCGAAACGCTAGTTCGTACGATTGGATCCTTGCTTCCAGTCGTCGATCAAGACGTTGTGATTGATGGTGATGATTCCATTTCGCCAGCAGTTCGAGTTGCCGCTTCTGGTCGGGCGTGCTGATCTGCGGGTGTTCGATGTTTTCTATCAGCCGACTCAACTGCGTGTGCTGAGTGTCGATATGGGTTCCTTGATAGGCGCCGGGAAGGAAAGCAGACTGCCAATTCTCGGTGTCTTTGATTGGAAGCCCGCCGGGACACATTGCGATGAAGCCGGGCAAGTTTTGGTTCTCGGCACCAAGGCCGTACAGCACCCAGGCTCCGGCGCTGGGACGTGCCTGGACGGAGTCACCGCAATTCATCAGCATCAGCGACGGTTCATGGTTCGGAACTTGAGCGTACATTGATCGGATGACGGCAATGTCGTCGATGTGCTGGGCAGTCTTCGAAAACAGTTCGCTGACCTCGATCCCTGATTCGCCATACGGCTGGAATTGAAAAGGCGAGGGAAAGGCAGCTCCAGTCTTACGTTCGGTCGTTAGTGTTTCGCCCAAACGCTTCCCGGCATACTTTTCCAATGCGGGCTTGGGGTCGAACGTGTCCACATGCGATGGTCCGCCATTGAGAAAGAACTGAATCACTCGCTTGGCCTTGCCGCCATAATGTGGACCGATTGCACGGCTGGCAGATCGATCGTCGTCGGCCAAGACAGCATTCAACCCTAGGGCTCCCAGCCCAAGGCCGGAACTGAATAGCATGTCGCGTCGACTCAGAGGCGGACGGAACGCGTTCGATCGTTTCAATTTCATGCAGTCTTCCGTATTCAGTCCACAAACAAAAACTCATTGGAACAAAGCAGGATCTGAGCCAGCTGTTCCAGCGGCCCAAGTCGTTTGGTCGCATTGGTAGGGAAGTCAGCCTCGGAATCCCACACGGCCGCGGAGTCGGAGGCAGCTTGGTCGGTGATTGTCGCTCTCCACAAGTATTGATCGCTATTCAAGACGCTGTCGATATCCACAACGAAGTCGATCGCTTCGCCCTTCTTCACCACGATCGCTTCTGTGTTCAATGGTGCCGATGATTGGTGAACCTTCGCCGCCGCAAGCTCACCACTGTTGGAACTGACCAGGAAGGCACGAACGCCATCGCCTTTTGCGACTTCATGGCGTAGTTCTGATTCAACACGTACCGTCATCTCGCGCGGAGCCGTCCAACGACGAACACTGGCGATGCTTCGTGTATTGCCGGGGTGGCCACCGAATGCGGACAACTGTACCCAACCGAGCTTGGCATCTGGCCAGGCGGGACCACCCTGCCACGACTCGCCCGTGAAGTGTGGCAGCATGGCAAAGTTGCTGACACGCTGGGCGTCTTCGTCGTATTTCCCGTAACCGTAAGTCCAGTCCGCCGCGGTCAGGCGAATGGCTGGAGCTTCCCTGGAAGCTTGGGAAACGACCTGCAAGGCCTGGGCCAGTTCGGCATCGGTTGCCACGCGTTGTAGGACTCGCTGGAAGATCTCGTCGATGGCCTCACGTGGAGTCGCGTGATCGCTTGAGGCGGCTGCCAACTTTCGGGCTCGTTCCAAAACAAGCGGGTGGTTCATGAAAAACAATGCTTGCTGCGGAACCGTGGTCTGGCTGCGTTTTGCGACATGCAGATCCGGATTGGCAAAATCGAACACACGCAAGATAGCGGGCAAGAACTGACGATCCACCAGCCCGTACAGAGTCCTTCGAACGTTCGATGTGTCTTGGAACAGATCGGCGGGCTTGCCACCGGTTTGCAAACGGAGTTCGCCGGTGGCGGCCAACATCGAATCGCGAAACTGTTCGAAGGTCAGTCGCCGTGAGTTCATCCGCCAAAGCAATCGATTTTCCGGGTCGAGCTGGATCGCGTGGTCGAGGTCGGCTTTGTTGGTGGGGCCAAGTGATGAACTTCGGAAAGTGGCTGACGTTACGATCAAACGGTGCAACTTCTTCAGGCTCCAGCCTTCCCGAACAAACCGACTGGTCAGCCAATCCAGCAAGTCAGGGTGCGACGGCGGTTCGGCTCGCAAGCCAAAATCGCTGGGCGTCGAAACCAGGCCAGCGCCGAAATGCTGAGCCCACACGCGATTGACGATCACGCGTGCGGTCAACGGATTGGACTTGTCGATAATGTCATGAGCAAGTTCCAAGCGTCCACTTCCGACCCGAAACGGCTTGCGGTCAGGAGGCGACAGAACCGCAAGGAAATGCCTTGGGACTTCTTCGCCCTGGGTTAGAACGTTGCCTCGCCGGAAGATCCGGGGTTCGGATGGAGTGACGCGATCTTTGAGCGTCAGTGCGTAGCCAGGTGGCTGGGGCGGGCTGATCAACCACCGGTCTAGCTCTCCCTGCAGTTTCCACAACGCGGTACATGTGCCGCTGTCGAAAAACGTTTCGGTATGGACAATCCCCTCCGCGGGAACTTCGCAAGGCGAGTTTGCTCCGCGCATCACGAGACGAAGTTGTTCCGCCGCAGGATCGGATAACGATTCGGTTCCTGCCACGTCAGGCTGATTCAGCAACTCGCCGTACCGGTCAATGACCTCGCTGAAGTCTTTCGGAGGCGCTTCGAAGACAGCGGCGACGCGGGGATTGATTTGTCCCGACGTCGCCATGCGAATCGTCTCACACACGGAGGATGACTTAGCTGCAAACTCTTCGGGCGGCAGGTCGGCAAACAAGTGCCACGGTAAAAACACAGGGTCGCGCTGCCGCTTTGCGTTTCTCAAATAGGCTTCCCAACGTCTCGCAAACGCGGGCAGAAGATCGGAGGGTTCGAAAATTTGATCGAAGCCATTTGGCGGATACTTGTGCAGTTCGGTTTGCGCATGCAAGTAGTCGCGGATTCGGCTGCGGGCGCGCTTTGATGCCTCCGCGCGACTGGCCTTCAGTTTCTGTTGCAAGGCCACGTTGCGCTTTTCCAGTTCTGCCTCAAACGCGTCATCACGAGCAGCATGGTCGAGTCGGACCAGCTCTTCCGAACAACTATTGAAGACTCCGTACAACGAGTAGTAATCGGCAGTGGGAATCGGGTCGTACTTGTGGTCGTGGCAGCGAGCACAACTGACGGTCAGCCCCAGCATTCCACGTGTCACCACGTCGATGCGATCATCCATGATGTCACGATTGACGCCCAGGAATCGACGGCCAATTGTCAGGAATCCCATCGCAGCCAAGTCTTCGTTGCGTTTGTCTTCCGCCTGATCGGCTGCCAATTGGAGCAGCAGGAAACGGTCGTAGGGCATGTCGTCGTTCAGGGCGTTGACCACCCAGTCGCGATACCGCCAAGCGTGCACCCAAAAACGTTCTTCGCGAGCATACACGTATCCCTTCGTGTCCGAATAACGTGCCACGTCGAGCCAGTGCCGTGCCCAA
Organism: Rubripirellula sp.; assembly: GCA_045110715.1. Lineage (GTDB taxonomy): Bacteria > Planctomycetota > Planctomycetia > Pirellulales > Pirellulaceae > Rubripirellula. The sequence goes on along the minus strand of JBGCGI010000005.1, from coordinate 15,094 downwards.
TGTTCGCCGTATTGCTTTGATGCAAGGTACTTCTCCACGAGTGCCGAGTAATCGTCCTCCGATGTAGCCGCAATCAACTGCTGGACATCAATCGAACTTGGCGGGAGTCCGGTTAAGGAAAACGACAAACGGCGAATCAAAGTCCGACGGTCGGATTCGGGAGAACACGACAGTCCCGCTTGAATTTGCCTGCTCAGGACGAAAGCGTCGATCGGATTCGTGACGAGCCGACTCGAGGGGACGTCAGGTATCGGCGGATCACTGACGGCCTGGAACGCCCAATGGTCTCTCGCCTTTTCAGTGGCAGCAGAATGCAGTGGCGTGACACTGTTCGGCCAAGGCATTCCCAGTTCGATCCACCGCGCGATCGCGGCAACCTGCCGATCTGAAAGCGGTTTGCTCGGTGGCATCGCCAAGTCGCCGCTTCGTCGGACTGCGTTCAGAAGTAGACTACCGGAAGTCCCGTGGACCACGACTGGCCCGGAGTCTCCTCCTTTGATTAGCTCCGCTCTTGAGTCGAGTCGTAAGCCGCCGTTTTGATCCGTTGCACCATGGCAAGCGATACAGTGCTCAACGAGAATCGGTCGGATTTCCGACTCGAAGAAGCGATCGTCGTCAGCGTCTCCAAATGCGAGTCCCGGGAAGCACAGCGCCAAACATGCGACGAGTCCGATCGCCGGATGGATACACCATCGCCGCGAAGTCTGGCGACAGACGTGGGGAAGTGAGACATCTCGCTGCACCGTGGGTAGTCCCTTGAAATCGTAGGGCGGGAATTCCGTTGGACCTGCGAGGCCGATTTTGTACGGCGACGACGGACGGAACCAGTCCCTTTGTACTCTGCGGTCGGTCGGTATGTGGTGTTTTCGTTGTTGCCAGCCATGAATTTCGAGAGAGGGCAAATGCGAGCAGTAGCGATTTGCCAGGCATTGGCATCATTCTCGTTGCCACACCGCCGGCAAGTGCTTGGATTGTTCGCCAAAGGTCTGCGATACGACGAATCCACTCGCTTGCGACATGTAAAAAATGCGGCCATTGGAAACGACCGCTCCTAGGCATTCGCGCGAGTCGATCGCGGGGCCGGTTGAAACCAGTTTTCCGTCCGCTGACAAGTCGATCATGTCCATGTTCGCACCTAGCACATAGGGTTCCGAAAGAGTGAACCGGCAACAGGCGTAGTTGTGCCCGATGCTGCCAGTCACCTTGCCAGTTTCCTGGTCAAAGATGTTTCCTTTCCCACGCAGTGCATTTGAAAAAATGAACTGCTTGCCGACCGTGACCACGTTCAAGGCCGACGTGACCGCATCCGACTTCCATACGAGTGCACCGTTGTTGGCGTCCAAGCACCACACAAAGCGATCGTCCGTTCCTTCCTTGGCGCGGTTGAAACCGCCGATGTAGATCCGTCCGTCGCGTGAACTGAGGGTGCACTTCGATGTAACGTAGTAATCCGTTGTTAGCCAATCGACTTCGCCTGTTGCTGGATCGAGGCAGGCGGTCAGACCGTTGTTTTCCGGAGGCAGTCCACGACGCTTGCGAACACTTTCGGCGTAGCCGAAGAAGACTGAATAGAATAGTTTGCCATCGAGGATGCAAATCCCACAGTCGTTGCCACCGCGGCCATGTTCCGAAAAGTCCTTCTCCCACACAATTTTGCCAGTCTCCAAGTCCCAGGCCCAAATGCGCGGGCGATGATTCTTGGGGTAGTACGGATTGTCGTTGGAGTAGATCCAACTCATCACTTCCTTGCCATCTTGTTCCACTGGTTCGCCGCGAAAGGTGAACGGTTTTTCGGTTCCCTGAGCGGCGTAGTCGCCTGAGCCCGATGCATAGATCGCGACATTGCCATGCACGACGGGCGGGAACTGACGACTCCAGCTCGGCGATCCAGTAAAGGGAGCGTCCCAAATCAATTCACCGGTAGCAGCGTCCAAGCAACGCATGCGAGATCTTTTGATTCCGGCCTGCGGAACCAGTAACTTGCCATCGGCGTACAGCGGCGAGGTAAACGAAAGATAGACGTCGGGCCAATACCGACGCCACAGTAGGCGGCCCGTATCCTGTTCGACGGCGATGATCTGACCTTCGGCCGTGTGCATGTACAGTCGCCCGCCGCCGCACACCGGCAGATGCTTGACGGTTCCGGCCAACCGTTGAGCCCATCGCATTCGGAGCGGCGGTTCGAGACCCTGATCATTCGCATTCGTACCCCCGTAGTCGCCGTAATTCGTGTACCAGTCGTATTGAGCGCCTGCGAGTGGGCCTGTCAGAGGGCTGCGGATTCTCGACACTTCGAGATCCTTTGTGGGAAGCGGCTCGCTACCACCACCTTCAAGCACGTACAGGTATCCGTCTTCGCATGGCACATAAATGCGTCCGTCGGCGATCGCAACAGAAGCAGAAATGGGTGCTGCAAATGCAGTGGTGAACGAATGCGTTTCGCCTTCACCAAGTGGCACGATGTAGAGCTTGCCGTCTAGTCCGCCATAGACCGCATGCTCAGCTGTAAGAACGGTGGGGCAAATGGATCCTGCCTCGCACAGTACCTCTGGTTTGTCAGAGCCAATCGTATGTCGACATAGGCCTGAACCCTGTTCTGGCCGGACGCGGTAAACGTCTTTTCCGCGAACGCTAAGGGAGGCGAAACTGAGCAAGCCATGTTGGTCGATGGAGGTTTCCGTTCCGGGGACCACGCTGGTCGTCAACTCGTCGTCATCGGTCAGACTCATGATTTCGACTCGCCCAGCGTTATCACGACGGTGCCATTGGACGTAGACATTGCCGTTGGCATCAGCGCTCTGGCCGAAGGTGGCGGGATATTCCTTCCCTGCATAGCTGGGGATTTCTGCTACGGAACGCAGTGTTGCCTGATCGCCCGCGTCTCGCAGAAAGACAGTTCTTCCACCGGCCGGCATGACGATCGTCTTTCCAACCAGGCAGATCTCGCGCGAGCAAACGAAATGATCTCGCCAGGTGACGCGATCCCCACGATGGGCCAGCCAATCCTCGCCCTTCCAGCGATCACCTTCGAAGCCAATGACCTCTTTCACAAAGTCCCAGCTCCAGACAACTTTTCCGTTCGGCTCGACCGAGTAGACCTGCGCTCCTAACGTTGCAAAGTAGACTCTCTCCTCTCCGACGACCGGTGCGGAAAAAACCGGCTCGCCACAATCGATCTCGCGAACGACCTTTCCGGTGTCACGATCAAGCACATAGTAGAAACCGGCCATCGTCCCGACGTGCACAAACTTGCCGATCACCGCCGGAGCGGCGACGTTGTTGCAGTTGCCAACGCCGCCACGCGTCGAGAACTTCCAAACAACCTGCAGCGACTGGGTATCGATCGCAAACACAACGCCCGATCCATCCACGACAAATGCTTTCCCATCGCTCACGACCGGCGAAGCAAGGATCGCATCGGTAAGCGGGATCGCGGCGATCAGCCCGAGCGGACCTTCCAGCGACACGTCAGGCGCATTGCCCGAATGCAACGGGTCTCCCAGGAGTTGCGGCCAGTCTGCTGCAAAGGCCAGGTTGCAGGGGACAAGCATCCATGTGCAAAGGATCGCAAGTTTCGAGAGTTCGATGGAACTGAGCATCTTAGGTTCTCATTGGAATTGAGAGGTGTCGAACGCTTTCAACCGCCGTGCCTAGCCATGCTATGGCTGGAAGGCACAACGGTGAATCGCTAATTTGCGATCATCTCCTCGAATAGTTCTCGCTGCTCAGTCAGCGCTGCGATCTTATCCTCGGGATTGGTTCGAGCTTCCAATAGAATCCAGCCGCTGTAGTCGATCTGCTTGAACAGCTTCATCAGCTTCGCATATGGATACTTACCGACGTTCAATTCACGCACATGCACTGTCTCACCGAAACGATCTTTGACCAGATTGAAGTTGTGTTCCAATCCTTCGCCGTTCAAATCCTGATCGTTTGAGTTCCAGCAGATCGTGGCGTTGGGGTGATCGGCGACGTCGAAAATCGCTTTCATGACATCGATTTCCTGTGTGCCTTTGCCGTGGACTTCCACGCGAATCTGTTGGCCAAAATCAGCACCGTAGGCAGCGACTTCATTCAGTGACTTGCCGATCTGTTCGATCGTCTTTTCTTTCGAGACGTTCTTGGGGAAACCGTTCGGTTTGACCTTCACTCCAGAAGCTCCGCAGTCGTGCATCAATTCGATGTACTGCTTGGTGAGCGCAATGTTGGCCTTCAGTTTGTCTGCTTCGGCATCGTGATACTGCGCGTTGGATCCGTAGCCGACCAACGTGACGGAACTGTCCTCAAAACGCCGTTTGACTTCTTGACGCTCCGCCTTGGACAAAGCTGGCTCAACACCGTGCTTGTGTTCCGTTCGAGTCTCGACGCCAGTGAGTCCTGATTTCTCGCAGGCATCAATCAACGTTGGCAAGTCCATGTCCTTGCCCCACAGATAGGTGACCAAACCAAATTGCATCCCGCTCGCATCAGCCGCATTGGCTTGAAAACGTGGCAGCGTTGCCATCGCAGTCCCACCAGCAACAACGGCGGATTGACGGAGGAAAGTTCGGCGAGAGAGCGGATGGTTCATGTTCGAGCCTGAACGAGTGGGAGGAAGGACGACAGCAGAAACACTTATCTTACCGCAATCTGGTGGCAAGATCGAAGGCTTCGTCACTCTTCATGACCCACGCGTGATCAAGGCTTTCCGTTTTCGTACATTCCGCGAATCTCGTCGCTGTCGAGGGCAGCAGCGAAAATCGCCAGTTCGTCGATGCTCCCGTTCAGGTTGCGAATGGCGAATTCGGCGTCCGGATTCGTCGGTGACGACCAGTTGCCGATCGACGCGGCGCCGATACGTGTCGTTTGAACACGTTTGGAGACGGGAATCGTCTCGCGATGCAACTGCTCTCCATTCAGATAGTGACTTGCGACGCCTGATGACGCGTCGTAAGTCGTGGCTAGGTGCAACCACTTACCACTCAGCGATGGGTTCCAGAAACGCGGAGACAGAACCTTTTGGTCGGTCGGCCCCTTGGTCGCTCGTTCACTTGGACGGACCGAGAAGTACATCTGCCCGGTGTTCAGGATTTGCCAGTGCGGTTCGCCTTTGTTGTACCCATCGGTTAGGAACAGCGAGTTGAAGATCCGATCAAGGCTGTCAATCTTCGCCCAGCAAGCCAGCGTGAGTGATCCAAACTCGCCTGGAATTTGCACACGGACCCGATCACCAGGCCGCTTGAATTCTAACGAGTGCTTGGACGGCCAACGCCCAGCCAACCGATGGGCGCCCACGATTGCACCATCGAGCTCCCCATCGGTCGGAAGCAAGCTGCTCTCCAGTCGCCGATCCCAGCCACCTTGCTGATCGAAGGCATAGTAAGCGATCAAACGCGGATCCTTGCGAAGCTCGTTCGACCGAGCTTTCCATCGTTGGAATCGGTGTTCTTGCTGATTCTGTTCACGCGAAGCCAAGGTTGCGATGTCAACGAAGTCTTTCGAAGAACTGGACGCTGCCTTGTACTTCTGGCCCTCTACTCGCACCAAAGCCTGTCCAGCGGTCAGCAACTTCGGTTCCTGCGATTTGCGTTTCAGTTCCACTTCGCCATCAAAGACTTGCACATCGGTGCCGTCGGGAGTGACCGACAAGCCGAACTCGGTGCCCAAGTCGACGACCTTCATATCCGCGATGTCGATCGAGAAACCTCGCGCGGCCGGTGGAACTTGAGCTCGCAGTCGCCCCCGATTCACGCGTGCCAACATCGTTGATTCCAACTCCAAGTCAGCCGGACCTTCGACAATCACCGTTGCGCCACAAAAGAACTCGATCTGGACAAAGCCTGATTCGAAAGCCAGCTTGCCAGGCATCAAAGACTGATCAACATCAAACCGTTCTTGGTCTTTCGCCCAGGCGACGTCCACCATCCGAGTGACCAACGCAATTCCCGAAGACGTTTGCTCTTTCGATTCACTGGAGTCCGCCGTTTCGGTCGTTGCGGTGGGAACCACGGTTGGATTGGCGAGCTCGACGTAGGCTAATCGTCCTGCCATCACGCAAACGAGCGTCGCTGCGATCGCGGCAAGCCAAAGTGGTCGGTGCGACAGTGACTTCTTTTCAGTTGTAGTCCAGCCAACCGATGACGCGACCGGTTGGGTTGCATCATGCGCAAGTCCTGCAGAGTGCTCTTGGTGCAACGCCGCACTCAACATCTGCAATTGCACAAACCGTTTTCGAGCCGACGGATCAGCCTTTAGCAATTCACGAACGCGGGCCAGGCCGTCATCGTCCAGCGTGCCGGATTCCCACTCGAGTAGCAGTCGTTCAAGTTCATCGTGCGGCGTATCCATGCGCTAAATCTCCGGTCCCATTCTTTCTTGGACACAATCTGCCAACTGCCTGCGAACTCGAAGCAACGCTACTTTGACGGCTCCAACCGATCGATCGACCGTTTCGGCGACGCGAGCGATTGAGAGCCCACGGTCGTATCGCTGTTCGATCAAGTCGCGATTACTCGGCGTCAACAGACTCAGGCAGGGACGCAGCATCTCGCGCATTTTGTCCAACTCGGACGCGTGTTGTTCGGCGTCGGCCGCGATCAATTCGACGAGTTCCACATCGAGTAAAAGCTTGTCGCGTTTCTGGTCACGAAAGTGCGCCATGACCTGAAATCGGGCGAAGGTGAAGGCCCAAGGCAGGAAGGGTTTGTGTGGCTCGAACTGTTCGATCTTTCGCCACAAAACCAGATTGGTTTCCTGGAGCACATCGGCTGCCCGGCTGTGATCGCCCACCAATGAGTAGATGTAGCCATACAGCCGAGTCTGATGCTCGGTCAGATGCTGCACAAATCGTTCGGTTTGGTTCAGTTCGCTCATGGTTCTTCCAGCTACCATCGTTTACCAGATTTGCCGGTTTGGTAACGCGAAATCGGTTGGAAACGCGGATTCTTAGCCGAAAACGACTCGAAATGCCGGGAAACACGGTTTGGATGTTGAGCTCCTGTTGGACAGTCGACTAAAGTTTTAACGTCAACGTTTGCTGAATCGCGACCGTTTCGCCTGTGGGGCGGATTGCTTGATAGTGCGGTCGTGATTCAAAAAGGCTTGCGACGATTCCGCGAATGGGATCACGCAACCTTCCTTCACACCATTGGAATGAAAGTCCCATGAAGAAAACCACTGTTCTCTGCCAGCTGTTGCTGCTGGGGATGATCGGTTGCTCGAGCGAGAGCTCGCAAGTTGCCGAAACGTCTCCGACCCCGGCTGCTGTAGAAGCCGTCGCAGTTGAAACCTCACAAGCTCCCGCCGATGCGGCACCCGAGGCGACTTTTGTCAGCCTCAAAGTGCCAAACATGCACTGAGGAGGATGTGCCGCCTCGGTCCGAGGCGCTTTGACCAAAATTGATTCTGTTGATGAAATCAAGACAGACATTGACGGGCGAACCGTCACTTTTGTGGTTTCCAACCCCGACGTTGACTACAAGGCAGAACTTGCCAAACATGCGGAAACCAACACCCACTTGGCTGACTACACGATCCAGTAATCGTAAAAGTCCACCAATCATTTGATGAATCGCGATGCCCGCAAGTGAATCTTCCTTGCGGGCATTTTTTTGCGCTCACTCAACTCACAGCCTTGGTGGATTGAAAGGTGTCGTCGGTGTCTTGCCCGATGCTTTCTCGTGCAACAACGGGCGCAATCGATCCATGACTGCCTGAGCAGACGCGTCCGGCTTGATCGCTAAGTTTTGAAACTCCATTGGGTCTGCTTGATGGTCATAGAGCTCCCTGCCTTGCTTGCCCTCGGCCCATTCGGTGTAGCGCCATCGTTCGGTGCGAATGCTGCAGCCCATCACGGGTGTTTTCAGGCGATCGTCAGCAGGACGCAGAATCTGTGTTACCGCGTTCCCGCCCCAGTCGGCGATCGGATCTGTCAACAGCGGCGCTAGATCAACGCCTTCTAAGTTGTCCGGCGTTGCAACTCCCGCCAGCTTGGCAACCGTTGGATAGATGTCGACAAACTCGACCACACGAGGGCTGGCCGTTCCGTTGCCCTTCGCGCCGGGCGCTCGAATGATCAAAGGAGTCCGTGCGCCTTGTTCAAACAGAGTTCGCTTTTGCCAAACCCCGTTGTGGTCGCCAAGGTGATAGCCGTGATCGCTCCAGAACACCACGATCGTGTTGTCTGCCAACTTCAATCGCTGCAACGAATCGAGCAAACGTCCAACCTGGGCATCGATAAACGATACGCACGCGTAGTACGCCTGGGTGGCTTTCAGCAGCGTCGCCTGGTCAAGGTTGTAATTGGGGATTGGGCAGTTGTGGGCGAATGCGGCAGTCGGAATGTCATCACGATCGTTTGGCGGCGCGTAGGGAAGACGTAAGTTGCTGATCGGGTACCAGTCGAAGTACTTTTTCGGCGCGACGTAGGGAGTGTGAGGCCGAAAGAAGCCAACTGCCAGGAAGAACGGTTTGTCCTGGGACTGCTCCAACAGTGTGATCGCTTCGCTTGTAATCATTCCATCGGTTTGCTCCTCATCAGCTCCCTCAGCAGCCAACCAACTGAGCGCGGCGCTGATCTTTCGATGCGGCTCGGCGTTGACCACTTGTGCTTCATCGTGCTTGTCCCGGCCCTTGGGATTGACCGTTCGGTTCCACGAGGGAGGATCGTCGAATCCATCGGTGCCAATCGATGCAGGTACGTTGTAGTGATAGATCTTGCCGACTCGGGTCGCATCGTAGCCAGCTTTCTGGAAACTCTGAGACAGCGTCACCGCGTCAGGCACCGCGTCGCGGAAATGCGCATCGAGGTCGTAGACCTTGATCGTGTCTGGACGCAGTCCCGTCATCACCGAAGCTCGTGTTGGATTGCATAACGGGAGCTGGTTGTAGGCGCGATCGAAACGCACGCCAGTGGCGGCTAGGCGATCAATGTTCGGTGTCTTGGCGATCAGATCGCCGTAGCAACGAAGCGAACACGCTAAGTCATCCACGGCAATGAACAGAACATTGGGGCGTTCGGCTGCGGTGGCAAACGAACATCCGAGGACAAGGAACGCGAGTGGTTTGATCAGTCGATACATGGGAATCAGTGGTTCGTGGGTTCGGATCTAAGTCAGCTTCCAACCGTCTCGATAGGTGCCGTGAATGATTTTGTCAGCTTCACCTGCACCGGTGGCCTTCATCGTCTCCGCATCCCAATGAATGATCTTGCCGGTTTGCAGAGCCAGCAAGCCAAGCAACGTGATTTCGGTCAGTTTGGCACCATACTGGAACTCACTGCTGGCGGCGGGCCCCCCTTTGATTGCGTCGATCCAGTCACGATGGTGGCCGTTGGATCGAGCAATCGTTTCGTCCGGAGTCGGAACCGAATCGCGAAGACCCTGCGGGTACAAATCGGGACGGCCGCCCGCACCGCCACAAACCATCACGCCTTTGTCGCCAATGAACATGGTGCCACGAGCCGGCAGACGTTGCGGTTTCCCGGAGTTGCCTTCGTTCAACTGGTCTGGGGTAGGCGGACGCAATCCGCCGCTGTACCAAGTGATTCGAACGGGCGGCTGTTCCCCGCGTGCAGCAAAGTCAAAATAGCCGACTTCTCCGAACGGACTCATGCCTGGATCGGTGCTGCCAGCGGCGCGCATCTCAACGCGTTCTGGCATTTCCAGGTCCAGCGCCCAAACGGCAGCGTCCAGATCATGGCAGCCGAAATCGCCCATCGCGCCGCAGCCGAACTGCCAAAAGTCTCGCCAGGAAACCGGCGCGTAAGCCGCGTGAAAACCCACAGGCTCCCTTGGCCCGCACCACAAGTCCCAATTCAATCCAGCTGGAATTGGTTGTGCATCGGTCGGTGGCGATTTTAAGGTGGGATTCCATCTGGTCGCGGGCACCCAAGCGTGGACTTCACGGACGGTCCCGATCGCGCCAGCTTTCACAAGCTCGACCGTCAATCGCATCGTGTCGGTAGAGTGACCTTGATTACCAAGTTGGGTTGCGACGCCGGTCTCTCTGGCGACACTTGAAACCAATCGCGCTTCGGCGATGTTGTGCGTCAGCGGCTTCTCGCAATAGACGTGCTTGCCAGCCCGCATTGCCGCAAGCGAAACATGGGCGTGCAGGTGATCGGGCGTCGCACACAGCACGGCATCAATGTCCGCTGCGTCGTCGGCCAGCAACTTGCGGTAGTCAGTGACTTGCCGAACCTTGAATTTTGGATCGCTCTTTCGAGAGTGCTTCTCGATGACATCGCAAGTTGGTTCGCGCCCGGCGACTCCTCGGTAGTAGTAGTCCTTCAAATCCCAGTGGGCCGCTGGATCCGCCACGACGGTCACACGAACATCGTCCAGCTTCAAGAGTTCTTTGGCATTCTGTAAACCTCGACCACCCGCGCCGACCAAGGCCACGTTGACGCGATCACTGGGAGCGACATGGTTTGGCCCCCCCAGGACGTGTCGTGGCACGATTGTCGCCACTGTGACCGCGGTAGCGGCTTTCAAAAACTCGCGGCGGGGGCGCAGCGGCCTTGGAATGGGCTCAAACGTTGGTTTGTTTGGCATGTTCGATTCCTAATGCTGGTGGACGGAAACTGGCTGGCCTCGCAACCAAACATGATTCTGCGTACTGTAGGAGGTCGTGTTCGCTTGGGTTTGGAACCGAACAATCGGTTGCCCCAACTATCCGAACGCCACATCCAAGTGGTCCTTCCTTCGTTCACAAGATCCGATTTTGGCGAACGATCGGGCCATTGATCGTACTACATATCGCGTACGACGTTGGATGGGGTGCTGCCGTGTTAAGAGATCAATTTGTGACTGACCGTATTTTATTCGAGTCTCATTCCCACACACCGCTGTGTCGCCATGCTGATGGTGATCCCACAGAGTATGCGGCCGTTGCCGAGCAGCGTGGGTTGAGAGGCCTGATCGTGACTTGCCACAATCCGATGCCAGACGGATTCTCCGCTCGGGTTCGAATGCGAGAAGAACAGTTCGACGACTATGTTGAACTTGTTGAGACCACTCGCCAAGAATGGGAAGGCCGTGTTGAAGTTCGGCTGGGTCTGGAAGCCGACTACTTTGAAGGACAGGAAGCCTACCTAGAGAAGCAACTCGCGTCCGCAGACTTTCATTTCGTGCTCGGCTCGGTTCATCCACAGATCGATGAGTTTCGCGAAAAGTTTTGGTGCGACGATCTGCATGAGGTGCAACGAACCTACTTCCGCATGCTCGCTCAGTCAGCTGAGACGGGCCTGTTCGATTCGCTTGCGCATCCCGACCTGATCAAGAATTTCACGTCGGCTGCTTGGCAGCCTGACGTGATCATCGATGACATTTGCGCGGCGTTGGATCGCATCGCTGCGACAGGCGTTGCGATGGAGCTGAATACGTCGGGTGTCAACAAGACGATCTCTGAGATGAATCCCTATCCTTCGATGTTGGTGGAGATGCGAAAGCGGAATATCCCAATCACGCTGGGAGCCGACGCGCATCAACCAGAGCGAGTGGCGGATGGGTATGAGAAAGCAATGGAGTTACTGAAGGAGTGCGGATTCACGCACGTCAATTACTTCACGAATCGCCAGCGACAAGAAGTCGAAATCGACAAGGCACTGGCCAGCCTGATCAGCACCAACGTCGCCTAGCTTTCGATCCAGAATCCAGAGTCTGGACTGAATGGTAAGCCGAAAGCCGTGCGGGCACCGTGTCTCGCGGCAAGCTTCTTTGTGCGGTTACTCTTTGTCCGTGCGCCGGAACACCGCGACGACGTCGTCGACGGGAACCACGAACAACTGGTTGTCGTGCTCCAAGTCGACGGGAATCGCGTTCTTAGGATGAAACAGGATTTTGTCGTACTGTCGAAGCGGCAATTCTTCGTCGTTCTCAACGACCGCGCTGATCGTCACGATTCGACCCGTGATGGTAGGAATCTCCGCTGCGTCAGGAAGGGCGATGCCGCCACGAGTCTCTCGCTTCGGTTCGTCTTTCCGCACGAGCACGCGATCGCCAATAGGCTCGACTTGCTCAAACGCGGCAGAAGATTTTTTCTTTCCCATCTCGACTCCGGATCTAACTCTCTGAATGCCTGCAGTTCAAATTGAACTTGTTTCATGCGGCTAACAGGTTAGTAGATCTTGGGCCGGCGGCAATCCCGCTCGCGATCGAAGTCCCACGACAGGCCATCCGCGAGACAGGATTCTGGCGCGGCAGGGCTCACACCCTGCCGCCAAACCAACACCAGAGGCGGTCTTTTAACGGATCGCGATGACGTCTTCATCGTCGGCGTCGATGTCATCGAAACCGTCGGTGACGATGAAGTCGACCGTCTGATCAACGGCTTGGATCGTGTCCTCCCCATCGCCACCGTTCATGTGGTCGCGACCAGAACCGCCATTGAGCAGGTCGTTTCCACCGCCTCCGGCCAGATAATCGCGTCCGTCACCACCGGAGAGGATGTCGTTGCCACCGTTTCCAGCGATCCGATCATTGCCCGCTCCTCCGCCAATCCGGTCGTTACCGCCTTGGCCGGCCAGTCGGTCGTTTCCGAGTCCGCCGACGATCGTGTCGTTCCCACGACCACCCAGTACCGAATCGTTGCCACGTCCGGCATAGACACGGTCGTTGCCGTTTCCTGCGTGAATCACGTCATCTCCCTGCATGCCGAACAGCAGGTCATCGCCGTTGCCGCCACCGATTCGATCATTGAACCTCGCGTCCACTTCGGTCGCATTTGCGTCGTCGACATCACGGGTCTCGGCCAACCGCCGCACCATGGATTCGGCTTCGGAAACCGCAACTCTCACTTCCTCGTCTGGCTCTTCAGGATTGAACCGCCAATCTCCGAGGATTGCATCATTGCCATTGCCACCGGAGAGCCGATCGTTGCCCCGGCCACCAACCAGAATGTCGTTCCCGGCGCCGCCGCTGACGCGATCGTTGCCGTTACCTCCAAGGGCGATATCGTGACCCTGGCCACCGCGAATCACATCACGCCCTGAGTTGCGATTGGCAAAATCAATCGCGTACTCGACAGGATCCGTGTAGCCTTCTGGATAAGCGTTGGTGGCGTCTCCAAACGCCCAGTCGTTGCCTTGTCCGCCGTTGATGGCATCGTTTCCGCTTCCACCGATCAAGTAGTCACCACCACGACCGCCATTGATTCGGTCGTTTCCTAAACCACCAAAGATCACATCCACGCCACCATCGCCGTTGAGCCGATCACCGTCTTCGCCGCCTTGGATCCAATCGGAACCGGATCCGCCGCTGACCGAGTCACGCCCAGGTCCGGCAAACACACGATCATGACCACGACCGCCGCGAATGGAGTCGTTACCCTCACCGCCATCGATCAAGTCATTGAAAGTCGGTTCCACGGGCTCCGGCACAGGAACCGGCTCGACATCCACTAGTCCCTCAATCGAAACGCCGCCACCTGCGTCCGCGCTGGCCAAGGTTGCCTGTTCCAGATCGACTTCGGTCTCGACTTCTGGTTCAACCGGTTCAGCTCGCTCGGCGTGTGGGTCGCCGAGGATGCGGTCGTTGCCAGCACCTCCACGAATGTTGTCGCTGCCGAGTCCGCCTTGAATTCCGTCATTTCCTTCTCCGCCAGCGATTGCATCGTTGCCAGCTCCGCCATCGATTCGGTCTGCTCCGCCCCGTCCAGACAGCCGATCGTTGCCGCGGCCGCCTAGAATCACGTCGGCCTGCTGGCTGCCAATGATTTGGTCATTGCCGTTGCCACCGTTCAGCAGCGTTGGCTGAGTGACACTGTCTCGGATTCCGATCGAATCATCGCCACCGTTGCCAAAAATCTGTATCAAACGCACTTCGCTGCTGGGAAACTCCAACCTGGTGTCGTCGACTTCGACAACCAAAGTGTCGGTTTCTGCATTGGTCCAAGCAGCGATTTGATTCGGCTCATCATCCGCTTGGATCGTCAGCGTTCCAGCATCAAGAAGTGAGGTCGCACTCAGCACTTCCCGGCGTTCCAAGGACTGAATGATCAAGCTGCGACGCGATTGTGTCGAGCGATAAGGCTTACGGCGATTCATATTGGGAACCTTTGGGTTGAAGAGAAGAATCACGGCAGAAACGTGATTGAAAACTCGTTTTTCTGCTCTTTAGTGACCTCTCCAACGCGGCTTCTTACAAAGAAATCACAAGTTCTCGGCTTTTGCCAACAAGCAGCGGACCGCAGCCGCAGCAGCTGTCGTCCTTGTTTTCGAACTTGATCCCGCGATCAAAGTCACGGTATTCCCCAAGAGCAAGCCAAGCAGGTGCTGGCGACGGAGGACAAGAGGCGCTGGGCGAACGAGAGTCGCGATCAGCGCACAAAAAAAGGCGAGGCCGATCCCGAAGGACCGACCCCGCCTCGCACGGGGGGACGCTTAATATCTTGGTGTTGAGCAGGCTGTCGTTTGCGTCCCTGTTACACTTAGATAGTAGTCCCGATCCTTCGGGTTCAACGCCTTTGAATGAGCCAATCAGACAAGTTTGGGAAAGCGACTCCTCGTTTTGTATAGCTGTATCGATTGTGCGGATGCTGAGCACAAATGGCCCCTTTGAAGCCGTCATCGCTTCACCAACCCCTACCGATTCCACTCCACGAGCACCCTTTTCATGCCTGAATTGACCGAACTGCCCCAGCCCTTGGACGTGATTGCGGTTGGCGCTCATCCAGACGATGTTGAAATCGCCTGCGGAGCGACGTTGGCCAAACTCGTCCGCCAAGGCTATCGGGTTGGGATCGTGGACTTGACCGATGGCGAACCCACACCAAATTCACCTGGCCCGGAAGTCCGGCTGGCTGAAGCCGACGCGGCAGCCAAGAAGTTGGGCGTCGATGAAAGAATTCAGCTGAACCTGCCCAACCGCCAATTGTTCGATTGCTTCGAACACCGAGTCGCCTTGGGAAAAGAGTTCCGACGCTATCGGCCCAGCTTGGTGATTGGCTTTGGCGACAAAACACCGATGGCCTCGCCCGACCATTGGCAAGCGATGCAGATCACTGATGCTGCGATCTTCTATAGTCGGCTGACAAAATGGGACGAACACTTTGAGGGACTTCCGGTTCATTCCGTGCCTCGGCATCTGCACTTTCGCTTGGCAGTCGAACCGGATGT
>JBGCGI010000004.1:0-14873 GCA_045110715.1 Rubripirellula sp. | reverse complement strand
GCGGGTTTGTCAATCAAGCAGATGTCGACGTTTCCCGCGACCTGCTCATTGTGGCCGATATCGGAGCCAGCATCACCGTGCTGGACCGGGACGACAAAGTGGTTGCCAAATTGGGCCACGAAGCTGAATGGGAGAAGCGGGTGATGGACCGCAAGCAAAATATTCGCGGCAAGCGAGACGAATGGATTCCCGGGAAGTTCGTCCATCCTCACGACGCCTGCTTCGATCAACACGGCAACATCTTCGTCAGCGAATACGTGCTTGGCGGCCGAGTCACCAAGCTTCGCAAAGTCTCGTAGCACAACGAAGCTTAACGCCACTTTGCGTCGACGCGCACACGCATTTTCCGTGTCCTCGGTGACCACTGTGGCAATCAATTCACTCCATCGATGGCTGTTTCCCTTTTTCGGTGATCGCATAAAGCGCGAATGTCGCAAGCCAGTGGTCACCTTCATAGTTTCCGCTGTTGACATAATTGACTCCCGCCTGCAGGTGGCTCTTGGCGCTTTGCAAGAGCGGCTTTTGAAGTTCGTGTCCACTTGGCAATGCTTCCGCCACCGACCGCAAGCACCAGGCGCGATTCAAGTTCAACCCAGCCAGATGGACCAACTTGCCATCGGTAACATCGGAGACTTCAACTGGCTCAATGGTTCCGTCGACCAACTGTGTCATTGCTTGAGGAACAAATTTCTCCAACCAAACCGCGAATTCATCGGCAGGCATCAGCCGTCGCATCAAATCCGCTTCATTCCAACAAGACGAAAAGAAGTCATGCCCCGATGGCTCGTAAGCAACCGGGTAGTCCCGGTCGTTCCTATAGAACCCAATCGCGGTTTTGCGAACCAACGCTGCCAACTCGGGTCGATCGACCACCGTTGCGTAATCCAGCAACTGGCCCAACGCGAATCCCGTATCGGTGTGCTGACCAATCCGAATGGGATACGAAAGGAGCGGTAGGTAAGCATCAATCCGTTTCTGCAACACTTGCTCGAGCGGACGCAAATTTTCTCGCCAGCGCCGCGCATCGGGATCATTCCATCCCTCCAACTCCATCGTCAGTCGCAGGAACCAGGCCCAACCGTACATCCGCTCGAACGTCTTGTGCTCATCGCGTTCAAAGAAGGCTGCTTCTTGTTTCAAGTTGGCTTTGCTCAGGTGAGCATTCAACGCTGTCCGAATTCGCGGCCCGCTCGGCAAGTCAGGGACCGTCCGCAATAGTCGCGACAGCACCCAGTGTCCATGAACACTGCTGTGCCAATCAAAGCATCCGTAAAAAGCCGGGAAATTCTGCTTTGGCGTTTTGACTTGGCTGGCGTCGACATAGACCAACGACATCTTGTTTGGGAATTCAATGTCAACATTCTCGAGGACAAGCGTTGCCCATGCTTCTGCCGTATTCGCGTCGATTCGATCAAATTCGACCGAAGTCGCAGAGCCCCGAGGAGTCTGTCCCTTGGTCACCGGGCTGGATCCGATGCAAAACAGTAAACTGAAAACGAAGCCAACAACGGAGCGAAACGTGCAAGTCACAACGCGATACCTTCCTGTTGAATCATTGAAACTTAGGATCATCGCAAACAGGCTACCAGAAGGGATTCTGCTTCGCTTGCCAGAGCGATCCGGTCTTTCATCTCAACTCAACCAGCCTGTCGGGAAGCCACCGAGATTTCGCTCTGTTCGGTCAGCATCAGAACGTGGCTGCCGTGATGAGCGCTAATTAGCGCTGCCATGAAACCGTCGCGTGTCTCTTCCTCCAGCTGCCTCGCAAAGAAGGGTTGCCAGCCGAGTTCCATCAAAGTGTATCCGCTCATAGTCGAGCCAGACACAATTCACAATTCGCGCGTCACGGGTTCGCAGCGGAGCGCGAGAGAGACTCTGGTCGAAGCGTTTTCGATCGACCACTCAATTCATGACGTTTCGATTAAGGCAGCAGCTCGGACGCTTGCTGGCGATAGGACTGTCGATCCACGCTGGACAGAGATTCAAGCCGACTCTTTCGCTGGACTTCTTCCAACAGCTCGGTGAAGGCGGAAGTGGAAGCCGGCAGATCCATCATCACGACGGGTGTTTGCCAGCGTCCTCGTCCGATGCCAGCCGTCTCGGCACCAAACAGAGCGATTGGAATGTCACGTCCTCGATCGGTTCGACGCACCAAATCAATCAACTCGATGGCGGGCAAATCCCACAACTCGGTCTTGGAGAGAATCAATCGAATGTCGCCTCCTTTGGATACGCAACGCTGCAGTTCGTTCACGCTTCCGACAACCACGACGTGATAGCCCAAGTCACCCAACACGCGTTCCAGCAGGATGATGTGGCCGCGTCGAGTCTCTACCAACAAGGCTGTCGGTTGATCATGCAGCGAAGTCATTTCACTCAGCGTTTTCATCACATAGCTGCTGCCCGCATACGCTGAGCCAGCTGCCAACCGAGTGGCCGCGAGCGCTGATTCGTAACGAACCTGCGGAATCGGCGACATGGCAGCATGAACGAGAGGAGCAGGCGTTGCTCCATGGTTCAGCATCGAGCTTCGCTCGATCACGCTGGCGTCAGACTTGATCAATCGCACCAAGCCAATCGTGGCGAGCGAATCATCTCGCTGAAGTGAATCATCAAGACAATCGGAGATCATCGAAGCGTTGACGCCGTGAGCCTTGCGAACGGCATCGACTTGGTCTTCGTCACCCCAGTCTAAATCCAACAGTACTCGATATGCGACATCAGCAGCCAAGGCGTCTCGAGCGATATGGCTTGGCAAGCCACCAAGGCGTCGGAGCCGAGCCGCCGCATCCACCACTTCTCGATAAGCGAGCCAAAAAGAGCGTGAGGACTGGTAACCGACGCCCGTGCGATCGGCATTGATACTCCACATCGTCGTCACGTACCGGTCATTCGCCGCTAGGTTGGCACGTTCGCGGATCTTCAAGAAGTCCGCGTACAGATACGCCAGCCCGGTTTCTCGCGAGGGCAAAGCGCCTTCGATGCGACGTAGCTGACCAGCTGCGACTGCCCGCTCTGACTCCGTCGCATCCGCAGCATACAAACCGGTCACTAAATCTGAAATGTACTGCTCACGGTCAATCCGCCCGAGTGCAGAGAGCGCGTGATCGCGAACATCTGCTGTTCCGTACAACGCGAGTTGTCGCATCGCATGCACACCACCGTCGCCCAACTTCAACATCAGTCGTAGAATATCGTCTCGTGAAGCTGGCGGTTTTTCGAGGACCGCAGATGCAACCAATTCGGCCACCGCCGCGTTGCCACCTCTCAGAATCGCTCGCCCGCTGGCAAGTTTCTTGTCGACCGATTCGGTATCCAACTCAGCGATGGCGCGACGAAGAAGATCGGGAGACTCCATGGCAGCGCTGGACGCTTGCGCCATTTGAGTCAGTGCTGCTTTTGCCTCATCGCCGAGTTGATCGTTTCGTCGCATGCGCAAAAACACTGCCGATTCAATTTGGTCCTTCATCATTGCCAGCGTTGCCGCTGGAAGCTTCTTTTTGGCCAGTCCACTGAGCAATTGATCGACCTGCTTCCATCGGTCAATGCGAGCCAGGGACGAAATTGCCATGGCAAGCTGTTCGTTGCCACGACGGGAGTGCTCTAGCAGTTGAGCGACCAATGGATTGTCGTCCACCGGTGCCTCGTCGCTTTCGAGCACTGCCTCGCCCGCTGCCGGGGCAAACAATCCAGGTGCATCATCAAAAAACGCGTCTTGAGCAGAAGCGGGACAGACCAGAACCGCACCGCAAAAAGCCAAACCGATGCCAATGATGCGAGAGTGAAGTCGAACGGTCGGCATGACAAATGGACGCGAGTGAGAGAGTGAAGTGACGAGAGAGGCGAATCATCAGAGATTTGGACAATCCCCATCATAATCGGGCAAGCTGGTAAGAGCAGCTTACTGACAGGATTCTGGCTGTAACCTCACTGGCCAGCAGGTGCGTCCTGAAGCGATTCCAACAACTTTTTGGCGTAATTCCACTCAGGCGTTCCCTCTTCAGGCACGCCCAGCAGCAACAGTTGCTTGCGAACGGACTGTTTTCGCCGCTCGTAGCGATCCCGCGACTGCTCGATACCGGGCAAATTCTCGGGCTTCGTGTTCTTTTCAGCGACAGCACGCATCAGTTTTTCGTCCAATTCCAAAGCCGCTTGCCGGTAGTCTTCGGCCTCGGTCCGCTTCTGACGAACCTGATCGATCAGTTCGAGCGGCTCAGGCTGAAAATCGGTTTTTGTAACCGAAGAGACAAGCCCACCCTCGGTGCGGAAGGGCAGCGTGAACGTCCAGGCAAGAATGCACGCGGACAATAGAAACGACAGACCAATCCAAAGTTTGGAGCAGTCTGTTTCGTTCTTGCGGGCCACCCGAGATGGCTGAGATTCATCTGTCGCCCTTGAACCTTTGGTGCCCCACCGTGCACTCCCCAGCCACAACTTGGCTGATCAGCACAACGGTTCTATTCTTACTGAGTCAAAATGGTTGGAAGGTTGTTGGCGATTTCTTGAAAGATGGTCACCAGTTCCGCTCCGTTGGACGCGTGATAGTGCTTGCCACCACCGATGTTGGCGACCGTTTGCATCAGCTCTTCGTCAGCACCGTCGCCAAACGTCACCGTGTGAATCGTCAGGTGATAGGAACCGACCAGAGAGGTCGCGACGTCGTCGGGATCAATTCCGCTGTTGTGCATTCCATCAGTCATCACGACCATGGTTTTGGCGGCGTATGGTCGAGCCGATGCATCCAATAGCGCGGTGATTCCTTCTTGCATACCGCGTCCGATCGCTGTCGAGCCTCCCGTGTTCAAACCGTCAACGGTTGAACGTACGATGCCGTGGCTCTTTTCTAGCCAACAATCCAGGCTCGCCCAATTGGAGTAACTGGCAACTGAAACCTGCTCTTCCTGGCTGGTGGTGTCCAAGACGTCCAAGAACGCGTTGACTGCTGTGACCAAGTCATCCCATGGTCGTTGTGGAGCTGGTCCCAGCTCGAAGTATTCTTCCCAAGCCCACTGCTGGTAGGTGTCGTCGTTGTTCCCCGAAGTGTAGCTGTACCCGCCCCAATCGTATTCCATGATTCCGGCATCAACGGCTGCTTCACGAACCGTGTTATTCCAGGGTGACGTTCCAGATGGCCAATCAAAATCAACCCACTCCATCGATCCCGAGCGATCCAATACCAACGAGATGTCTCGGTCGACCTGCATGGCGACGGAGAGTTGTTCGGTTGAAAAATCATTTGCACTTAGCAGACCTGGAATGATCAGCGGAACTCGTCCAGACAGCGATGCGTTCGTTCGCGCGCCGTGGACACGAAAGGCACTGGCAACCTGATTTCCGTTTGAGATCGAAGCCGTCGGGATCTTTTCAAAAACGTAGCGTCCGGAAGTCCCATCGGGTTGTGTCGTGATGCCAAACTCCATTTCGTTGGCACCATCGTTCGTTCGCAATTGCAATGGTTGTCCATCCACAGTGTTCATCGCAGCGGTCGCCAACGCAGCGTTCTTCGCTGCTTCAACCGTCTGCATCTCACTGAACGCACGCCCGCCTGCTCGGGCAGCCGCGTCCGTTGCGACCATCAATTCGGTGCGATTCAACTGAATCTGTGCCAAGTTAACACAGAAAGCAGCCAGAATTGCCAATACCGGCAAGAGGACTGCCATCAATCCCATGACGCTTCCGCGACGAGTTTGATGAGGAGCGTGTGTCGTGTGTTGGTTGGCAATCATGATGTGCTTCGCAAGTGAGGGGAAAGTGTGGGAATCACAAAATCCAAACTGAAAGTCCTGTCCCGTGCTGAGTCAGCCTTACTGTTCGTAAAAGCCTTCGTACCTTTCCGTCCGCATTCTGACCGTCGACGTGATTGTCGAGTCCGGCAAGAAGTAGGGTGCAAACATTGCCACCGCTGTAAAATCCACCGTGACCGTGACGGTGATGTCGTTGGCTTCTGAATTCAAGTCGCTGACGTCAACGGTGTATCCGTTGGTGACCATCGAATCCATGATCCGCTCTGCTTCGTCAACGGCTTCCCCCGCAGTTGCACCAGGCACAATGGCGTGGCGAGCGGCAAAGTAGGCGGCGTCTTGCGCTAGGTTCCGAACCATGTTCATGCGAGCGAACTCCATGCAGGTCAGGACCATGATCATCATGATATTGGCGACAATCGCGAACTCCACAGCGGAAGCCCCCATCCGCGATGCATCGGTTCGCAATCGCCGGACGGGCCGCTTCGAGGCGCGCTGCGGGCGACGCTTGAACAAGCTTCGCGGCGCGGCACTCAATAGAGCGTTGCTATCGGTCGTTGGGGATTGAATATTCATTGGTTTCGCCGGCCTGATCATCGAATCAGTTTGCCAAATTTTCGTATTCTTTTCTCATCGTCACATCTGCAGAAACCGTCAATCCGCCAAACATGGCAGATGGAATCAGTAGGTTGCCGTCAGCAGGCAAGTTCACAGTGACGGTCACGTTCTCTAAAGTGCTTGCACCCCCGAAACCATTCCCGGAGATCTGAACCACGTTTCCGTCGTATTCAACTCCCCGTTCGTCTAAGAACTCGGTCACACGGCTTGTCGCATCAGCGTTCGTTCGTCCTCGCCCGACACCCTGACGGGCGCCTTCGTAGGCAGCCAAGACGGCTGTCTCACGAAGGAACATCATCGAACAGATGTCGATCGTTCCAACCGTCAGTGCCACCAAGGCGGGTAGCACGATGGCAAACTCAAGAGTCGCCACGCCACTGCGTTTGTGGCGGCGAGTCGTTCGTCGTTGATTGCGTAAAGTGGCCATGAGATCGTTTGAGTTTGGGAGTGAATGAATCCCTGCAACTGAAAGCTAGGTCACAAACCGCTCTTGCGCGGAAAGAATTCTTGAGGATTGACTTGGCGCGCCACACACTACGTGCCTCCTGTACAGTTCCGATTGTGACGGTCAAGCCGGCCGCCTCACCGGTCATCCAGTTCTGCAGGTGGCAAGGATTCCAGCAAAGATGTCGGATGAATCAAATCAGTCGCCGTAAGGCCTCCTTAGGGAGAGTCAAATGCGTTGGAGTCTGACCACTTTCAACTCCGGCGTGGAGCAATTTCTGGTATCCTAGAGACTCGCCTCATCGACCGTGGATCAGCCGCTTTCACAAGCCTTTCCCGCCTGATGCGTCCCCCCCGCCAATCGAAAGCAACACCACTCTTGGTAGCCGATATGTCTCGATCCATTGCCGTCCGTCTTTCACTAATTGCCTTGCTTACAGCGACGCTGTCCACGGTTTCGCTGGCTGACAAGGGATCCGCTTCTTCCTTAGGAATGAGCAAAACGAAACCTGCCGACGGACCGTCCGTTCAAGTCGAGAGCGGATTCATGGTTCCCTACACTGCAAAGATCCCCGGAACAGACCTGCAATTTGAGATGATTCCGGTTCCCGGCGGAACGTTCAAACTTGGCAGCCCTGAATCAGAGGAAGGCCGAGCCGACGACGAAGGCCCCCAGGTCCAAGTCAACGTTGATCCAATGTGGGTCGCCAAGACAGAAGTGAACTGGGAACAGTATGAGCAGTTCATGAACCTCCATTACGTTTTCCAAGGTTTTCAAGCGGATGGAAAACGCATGGTGAATGAAACCAACCGCATCGACGCGGTCACCGCACCAACGCCTCTTTATGAGCCGAGCTTTACCTACGAGTTTGGCCAAGAGCCTGATCTGCCTGCTACGACAATGACCCAGTATGCCGCTCAGCAGTTCACGAAATGGCTCAGTGGCATCTCCGGCCAGCAGTACCGATTGCCAACGGAGGCAGAATGGGAATATGCGGCTCGCGCGGGAACCGAAACCGCATTCAGCTGGGGAGATACCGACGCGGAAGCGGACGACCATGCTTGGTCATTCGACAACTCTGATTCCGGCCCCTCCCCCGTCGGCACGAAGAAGCCCAACGCGTTTGGCTTGCACGACATGCATGGCAGCGTTGGCGAATGGACGATCAACAAGTATGAAGAGAAAGGGTATGCAAGCCTGGCAGGCAAGTCGCCCATCAACGCCACCGATGCGGTTACCTTTGCGACCGAAGAATCGCCTTGCGTGATTCGTGGCGGAACATGGGAAGATGACGTCGCGTTACTTCGCAGTGCCGCTCGAATGAAATCGGAAGATGGCGACGAGTGGAAAGACGAAGACCCCAACGAACCGAAAAGCATGTGGTGGTACACCAACGATCCCACTCGCGGTGTCGGCTTCCGTCTGTTTCGTTCTTTCAAACCGCTCCCGAAAGAAACCATCACGAAGTTTTGGGATACTGCTTCCGAAGACATCCTTGATGTGGTGGAGTTCAAGCTGAACGACGGTCGGGCTTACCTAGGTCTTGTGGACCCGACTCTCCCTGACGCGATCGAAGAATAGCACGAAACCATGTCCATGAAGCGAGATCTGTATTCTGTCGCGGCGATCATTGCTTTGTTCGCACTTAGCGGTTGCGGCAAGAAGAATCCTGTTCGTGAAATCTCTGTCGTTGACAGTGGTATCGCGTTGGCGGAGCCAAACACAACGCTCGCCGAATCCGATTGGAACCAGTGGCGTGGCCCCCAACTCAATGGGATCGCACCGGCCCAAGAACTCGTCACTTCTTGGGACGACGAGGCGAACGTGGTTTGGCGCAGCGACATCGCTGGCCGTGGACATGGCTCGCCGATCGTGATCGCTGACTCGGTGTATCTGGCGACGTGCATCGACGATCAGGACACCCAACAACTGATCAGTTACGATCGAACGAGTGGGAAGCATCGCTGGACAACTGCGATTCACGACGCAGGCTTGCCTCCGAAAGGCGACATCCACAAGAAGGCAACCAACGCGAACGGCACGATCGCTTGTGACGGGCAACGTCTGTTCATCGCGATGCTGAACTCGGAAGCCATTATCGCAAGCGCCCTGGATTTGAAAGGCAAAATCCTCTGGCAACAAGAAATTGGTAAATTTGTTTCTCGATTCGGATACGCTCCCTCGCCGGTTCTTTACAAGTCGCTCGTGATCTTCGCCGCTGACAACGGAGGTGGTGGATACATCACCGCCGTGGACGCGGCAACAGGAACCATTGCTTGGCGGATCGCTCGCGGCAATGGCAACAGCTACTCCAGTCCAACGGTTGCGACTGTCGGCGGACGCGACCAGCTATTGATCAGCGGAGGAGACGCCGTTTGCAGTTACGACCCCGCATCGGGCGAACAACTTTGGAAGACTCCCTGTCTGTCCGAATCAACCTGCAGCACTGTGGTCGCGACGAACAAACTGATTTTCGCGTCAGGCGGGTATCCTGAATCGGGGGTCGTGTGCCTGTCCGCTGATGGCAAGCTGAATTGGAAGAACGACACCAAGGTCTACGAACCCTCCTTGCTGGTTGCTGGCGACAAACTGATTGCGGTCAACGATGGCGGGATTGGCTTCTGCTGGCAAGCGGACACAGGCCAGCAGCATTGGAAGAAGCGATTGGGCGGCAACTTCAGCGCTTCGCCAATTCTAGTCGACCAAAAGGTTTATGTACCGAACCTGAGTGGTGACACCTTTGTCTTCACCCCCAGTGATCAGTACCAGTTGATCGCCAAGAACAAGCTAGGCGATGATTGCTACGCGAGTCCCGCAGTTTCCAATGGCCAGATCTTCCTGAGGGTAGGCGTTGGAACTGAAGGAGATCGGAACGAGCAGTTGGTTTGCGTCGGAAGTAGCCCAGAGTCTCTTTAGCAGGAAATCCGCGGCCAAATCCCGCTACCAATGGCTTCGACCCTACGTGTAAACTAGGTACAGTTCACGACTTGGCAATCGCCTTGGAACATTCCGGAGCCCCTCATGTTTTCCTATTCCCGCTCGCTTGGCTGGCTGTGCTTGACCACGCTTGCGGCTGCCTGTTCGTCAGGGATGACGTCTGCGCAAAATGCAGACCCCATTCAAAACTTGTTTCAAGAAGATCCCAACCTCCAACAAGTCGAAAAGCCTGGCGTTCAGGCTCCGCTGGACATCCCAGCAGATCAAATCGAGCAAGTCGAAGCATGGATCGAAGAACTGTCCTCCAACCACTTTGCGACTCGCGAGCGAGTGGCCAATCGATTGATTGAAGTCGGCAAGCCCATTGTTCCTCGACTCAGAAAACTCGCAAAAGAAGCCGATGATCCGGAAGTCCGCGTGCGAGCCAACGAGATCATCACGCGACTGACACGCGGCGACATCAAGACTCGCATGGAGGACTTCATTGCCGGCGAGGATGTTGGCTTCGAGGGATGGCGAACAACGCGGACCGTACTGGGAGGAGACACCGTCGCGATTCGGGAAGTGTTTGTAGAAATCATGCAGGCGCATCCCGAGCTGACGGCTTCGATGGACGGACACGCTCGTGATCGTGCGATCGCCATGGACAAAGCCGTCACCAAGATTCAAGACGCGATGTTCATCAAACGGCAGTTCCCAACACGGGCAGACGCGTTTGCGTTGCTCCTGCCAACGGTGGATGTGAATGTGCCAATGAATGCAGCCTTCGAGAGTCTGCTGCTCAGCGTCATTCAAAAAGACGCGGCCACAAAGATCAAACGCGACGCACAATTGGCGACTCCCTTCAAACGACTGCTTGGTCGCTGGATGGTACGCAGCACGCTCGCCAGTCGCGACGAAGTCCTGCTGATGGGGATGCGATGGGACGTCGAACGGACCCTACCACTGGCGATGCAGACGTTGGGCGAAGCCAATCAAACCGAAGTCTTGGCGATCGCGCTGCAAGCGATCGCGCGCTACGGAACCGAGCAGCATGTGCCACGAGTCTCCGCATTGATCAATGACACACGCCCGGCTGCAGAATTGGGCTTCGCCGACGGAAAGCCTGTACGAGCCCAAATCTGCGACGTAGCCATGGCGACGATCGCGATGCTATACAACGTCCCGTTGAAAGAAGTCGGATTCAGCCACGCAGAACCTCATCCTGTTTATTCATTTCAAGTCGAGCAGCTAGGCTTCCCTGAGGACGACAACACGGCGCGTGACGCGACCCGCGAAAGAGTACGTCAATTGATCGCGGAGCCACCGACTCCGGAAGGTTCGTAAGCTGTGAACCCACGCCAACTGCGAAAACTTGGCGTTCCCGAGGACTGCCTTGGTGAAGCGATCATCGTTGTCCAAAAGCTTCGATCCGACAACACGAATCGCAAAGCTGAGATTCGCGAGAAACTTCAGTCGGTGATTGAATCGCCCGAGCAGTTCTCGGCAGACCCCCTGCTTTCCGCGCTGGCGAACGCCTGCGTTGCCGACCGTGACTTTGTTCGCGCGGAACCCGTCGACTACACAACCTGGGGTGCCGACTGCATCGACAAGGCTACCCACGCTCAAATGAATCGCGCGTGCGAGGTTCCCGTCGCCACGCGTGGTGCACTGATGCCGGATGCTCATGTCGGATATGGGCTTCCGATCGGTGGCGTCCTGGCCTGTGAAAACGCCGTGATTCCTTATGCCGTCGGCGTTGATATCGGTTGCCGCATGAAGCTGTCGATTCTTGATGCGTCTGTGGATGACCTGATTCAAAAACGCGAGCACTTTGCGACGGCGTTAGAGAAAAACACGCGGTTCGGTATCGGCTCGGCATTTGAGCGTCCCCAGGAACACGACGTGATGGACCAGGACTGGACTGTCACGCGAATCACGCGCACTCACCAAGACCGAGCCTGGCATCAACTTGGCACGTCCGGTTCTGGCAACCACTTCGTTGAATTCGGCATCGTCACCATCACCGAGGACGATGCCAATGCATTCTCCGATGCGATCTCGCCGGGTTCCTACATCGGGTTGCTCAGCCACAGTGGCAGTCGCGGTCCCGGTGCAGCGGTTTGCTCGACTTACAGTTCCATCGCTCGAGGCCGACTGCCTCGAAAGTACGAGGACTTAGCGTATCTCGCTTGGTTGGAAATGGACTCCGAAGAAGGCCAGGAGTATTGGCAGGCCATGCAACTGATGGGGCGTTATGCGGCTGCCAACCATGATGTGATTCATCGGCTGGTTACCAGAGCGTTGGGATTGAGCGCGTTGGAAGTGGTAGAGAACTTTCACAACTTTGCTTGGCAGGAACAGCACGATGGCAAAGAGTGCATCGTTCACCGCAAGGGCGCGACTCCCGCGGCGGCCGGTCAAATGGGAATCATTCCCGGATCGATGGCGGACCCTGCGTTCATCGTTCGCGGCTTGGGCAGCCCAGCGGCACTCTCGTCCGCATCCCACGGCGCCGGCCGTCAAATGTCACGACGCGCTGCGAAGGACAAGTACAAATGGAATGCGGTACGTTCGGACCTAGAGAAGCGCGGAGTGCATGTCATATCTGCGGGCGCCGACGAGGTCCCGGGAGTCTACAAAGACATCACGGAAGTGATGAACCATCAGCTTGACCTCGTTGAGCCTGTGGGCCGATTCGATCCACGAATCGTCAAAATGTGTGGCGACGGCAGTAAGCCGGAAGACTGACGCCGCGTTGCCTCTTGACGGCTATCGCAATGTTCCGCGAATCGGGTAAGCCGATGGCGCGGTCGCGCTGTAGTTGACCGGAGCGGTCGGAGCCAAACTTGCGGGCGCTGACAATTTCGTGAGATCGACTGCCTTGGCGCCCGAAGACGGCATCGTGAACAGGTTCGGATCACCGCTGAGCAATTGGTTGACGGCATACGTTCCGACCTTGATCCGCAACGAAAGTGGTTGCCCACCAGCAGGTTTTAGCGTCAGCTCGACGGTATGCGGCAGCGCGCATTGTGTTTCGTTGTAGTACCGGTGGTCAGATGCAAGGCTGCGTGCGACTTCGACGCCATTGGGCGCGTACAAGAACTGGTCGGTGACGTAACCCGCGCTCGGTTCAACGAAACAAACACGCTGATACATTCCGTCAGGCATCATCATGGTGTCGCGCAATTCGAGTTTTCCGTCGGGTCGTTTGACGGGTCCGTCCACGACGTTCGCAGGATTGATCTGCACCAATCCCAGCGCGTCCATCACCCAGGTTGGGTCGACCGGAAAGATTGCTCGATTGAGCTGTTCACGATATTGATCGTGTCGTGCGTAGTACATTGTTTTGGACATCCCCACGCCTTCGGGAACTTCAAACCAGAATGTCTCGTCATTGCTGCCCAAGTCCATTCCGGCACCCAGCAGCATCGGAATCCCTGCACGAAGGCGAAGCTTTTTCTCACGCTCAAGGTTCAACGTCGCCGACAACCGCGGCACATTCATGCTGAGCACCTCGACTTCGGTCGAATTGCTGGACAATTGGCGAACGTTCTGAGTCCGATTGACCACCGCAACGACCTGCTCCATCGTGGGCATATCGCTCAACACGACTGGTGGCGGAGGGAGTTGAATCTGTGCACCGCGGCGCGCGCTGGCGCAGCCCGAAGCACAGGCCATGGTCAGGATTCCTATCCAAGCAGCGATTCGCATCCGTGCGTGCTTCCCTTATTCTGCGTCGGCTTCTGGTTCTGCTTCGCAATACAACAGCTCGTTCAGCTCGTCGCGGAGTAGATCCGATTCACTTCGTGTGATTTTGCATTCTTCGACTTCAATCAAGCTGCCATCGGCAATCACTTCGACTCGCATGATGGCTTTTGTGTTCTCCGCCTCTGTCTCGGCAACCGCATCCGCCGCAGCCGCAGGCCGGACAAGTTTCCGGCGCATCAACATCAACGCGAGCAGATAGCGGCTCTTGGCCCGCTCGGGAAACCGTTCCATCTGCCGCAACAGATCGATCAAGATTTCAGGCGGTGCCAGCACCAACTTCTTTTCACTTGAATCCGGAATCCGAGACTTCCACCAACCGACTGTACCTTCCGGCGGTTCCTTCCAAGATTCCGCTGAGTAGTCACGACGCTCGTAGTCATCTCCCGCTTCGATCACAACGGAGTAGTACCATTCACCATCGCGCAACGGTCGATCGAGCGCGTGGCAGCGACGAGTACAGCGACTGACCTTGTATTCACCGAGCATGAAACCCAACGTGAAACGCAAGCGGAAGAACGAAATGACAGGGGACGCTTCGACGGTAACAAATCGAACGTGATCGCCGAAAGCCCCATCATCGTTCTTGCGGCGTCGCGATCCTCGCCCCGGAAGAGCGAACAAACGGCTGCTCAGCTCACAAACGCTCCGCCGAGATCAACTGGAAGCGTTTGGCAGGCAAAAAAGTCGCTGTCGGCAACTTCGGCCCGTTGTCGCTGTAATACTATCAGCGTTCAGCGAACGGGAGAATTGAATGTCGGGATCGCGAGAAAGACGTGCGAGTTTACAAGTGGACGAGATCTGCGATGCCTTTGAAACGGCATGGCAATCCGATCAGGGACCACCCGAACTGGGCGATTTCATCGACCGATCGGACCCGAAGTTGAGGGAAACGCTTGTTTTTGAGCTCTTGTTGCTGGACCGTCACTATCGCAAGGCTGCCAATCAGGAGCTCACGCGGCAGGCCTACCTTGCGTTGTTACCCGATGATGCGGGGGGAATCTCTCGGGCGTTCGCTTCGGAGGCTAGCCAGAACGAAACGATCGATTCGATTCCGGCAGCGGGAGACGCCACGATCGATCAAGTTTCAGGCCCCAATCCGGTCGCGACTCAGATTGGACAACGAGTTCGCTACTTCGGCGACTACGAATTGGTCGACGAAATTGCCAGAGGCGGGATGGGCGTCGTTTATCGAGCCAAGCAGATCAGTCTGAATCGCGTCATCGCACTCAAGATGATTCTGGCGGGACACATTGCCGGAGAAGATCAGATTCGACGGTTCCAACTGGAAGCCGAGGCCGCTGCCAACCTGGATCACCCCGGTATCGTACCGATCCACGACATTGGAGAGCACAACGGACAGCCCTACTTTCCGATGAAGTTGA
>JBGCGI010000003.1:0-11706 GCA_045110715.1 Rubripirellula sp. | reverse complement strand
CCCCAGCAGAGGCACACATATCGCAGAAACGCGGCCTCGGTGCCTCCTAGACGATTCCGCTCTAGCATTGCTTGGGCGAAGCCATTGGCGAGCTCCTCGCGGAGCTGCCGGGGTACTTTTCGCAGCTCTTCCATGGATTCGTCCAAGTCCTCGAAACCAAAAGCGTCGACGCACATGCAGGACAGATTGGCGAGTCCGGTGTGTCCCCACACTCGTTGAAAGATCAACTCGGACGATCCGCTCCCAATCGAGGCTCCGATCGAAACGACTTCCAGGAGTGGTCGAATGCTCTTGTCGAAATTCTTGTAGGCTACTTTGACCGTTTTCTGCTTGGCAACAAATGCATTCAGGAAGACGTGGACCCAGCACTGCAGTTCCCATGCTGCTGACGGTGCATTGTCGCGAATCTGTTCTAGCATCCGCTTCAAATCCGCGTCTTTGCCAGCGGTGACATTTTGAAGCGTCAACTCAATCAGGGCGAATCGCTCTTCTTCGCTAACATCTTCGATATAGGACCAAAGGGTTTCGATCGGACGCTGTAGTTTTTCTTCGGCCACATCGGCTACCAGGCAACGATGCTCGTGGTTGAACAGCAGCAGTGCTGGCATCGTGAGCAAAACGGCTTCCGCATCACGGAACAGTTCAACAGTCTGAGGCGGCAAATCCGACAGAATGTTTTTGACTTCCGATTCGTCGACTTCCTGCGCTACCTGAGTTGATTCATTCGTGTCTTCGTAAAGGGGAACACCATCCCATCTTCGATCAGCCTTCTTGATTCGATTCTCGATCTTCGGATGCGTGCCCAGCATTCCACCGCTGCGACCATTGGCTTGTGCAAACATCAGGTGACCTAGTTTTCGACCATCGGGTCCAGCGATTCGACCGCGACGCTCATGCCCTAATATTCGTTTCAGTGCATCACCCACGGGTTCCCATGATCCCAAGATCTTCGCAGCCAACTTATCGGCGCGGAGTTCCCGTCGTCGATTCGTCGTCGCCATCACCGCCGAGCCCATCAAAGAAGAAATCAAACCCATTGGCCAAAGCATCAAGCCAACGATCAACAGGAACGATCCCCACTGAATTCCGATCATCGCGCTTTTGTGATTCGATGACGAACCAAACAGAAATTTCCATCCCGTTCGCAGCATCCACTCGGCAGTGTGCCGCACACTGTTGATGCCAAGCTCGACCGCCAATAGCCGCATGTTATGAATCATGTCGCCATTGCGGATGTGGGCTAGCTCGTGCGCGACAATGCCCCGCAGTTGCTGCTGGCTCATCAGACGCATCCCGCGAGTGACCACAAGCACCGACTCAGCTCGTTTGCGGCCGACGACAAACGCGTTCATGCCTTCCTCGGAAGTCAGGATGTACATCTGCGGTACCGGCAGCTGAAACTCGGAAGCAAGCTGCTGCACGATTTGAGGCAGGTGTTTCAGATTGCCTGGGGCTGCCTGGGGATCAAATGTGAACGCGCCAAGTTTTTCTGCCATCGCACGTCCGCCCTGGGCCAGCCGACGCAAGTGATAAATCGTGGCTATGTTGATCACGACAACCGACAGTGCCCCGCCCACAAGGAACCCAAAGACAAAGTACCAACCAAGCACGGGTATTTGCGTGACGGCTGTGGAAAAGTCGCAATCCAACAGAGCT
This sequence comes from Rubripirellula sp., assembly GCA_045110715.1. GTDB lineage: Bacteria > Planctomycetota > Planctomycetia > Pirellulales > Pirellulaceae > Rubripirellula. The sequence continues at coordinate 10,050 of JBGCGI010000003.1, read as the reverse complement.
CGGCGAAGACCATTCCAATCCTTATCATTGATCCCGATAAGAAGGTCGCTGCCAAACCCGTTTCCGCCCAATAAGTCTCGCGCCATCTCAAATCGCTTGAGACGATAGAGCTGCAACACCATCAGTGCGTAGCCAAATCCGATTCCGGAGAACACGAAAGTGAGCGTTTGTGCAAACAGGCTGACACACGCAACTGAGATCCAGGAAAGTAGATTTCGCATCGATCAAAAACATAGAAGGGGTTTCAAAGGCACCGCCATTCCGAGCGATTTGAACTTCAAATCGTCGAGAGATACCATTGAAACCGTAGCTTTTGAATCCTGGATGCTAACCAGGGTGGTTGAGAAACCGCCTAGAAGAAGATCCGGTTGTACCAGTCAAACCGATTGACGCCAAACGACTAGCGGCGAATGAGCCACCAGACCCGCTGCAAGCAAAGCTCTTCACTCACACCTGCGTTCCGCATCTGTTCTGCGGTGTCGAAAACCTGACTGGAAAGCTGACCAGCACCAGCCAGATGTCCCAAGTGCTCAATTTGAATCCGCTCATCACGGATCTGACCCAGCCACTGCACCGGTAACGTATCGGCACGACTAGGTAAATCGACGGACAATGAGTTCGTGGACTTCTGGGACGAGGCAGAGTTCGCAGAAGAAGTATCAGCTTGCCCGACAAGTGAGTCGCCCTGAACCTGTAAATGGCTGCCAATCGCACGGCTGACTTCTACCAACCTAGCCGCTTGAGACAGTTGTGTTGGAACTGGCATCGAAGCCGCGAACGCATTCACAGCATCCAACGCCGAACGACGATCGGCTTCGTCGGCGACAAACGCATTCTCTGGCAACAGAGCTGGTGGAATCGTCTGTCGCGCCGTTGGCGAAGCGATGATCAATGACAAAGTTCGAGCCACATTGAACTCCGACTGAATCAAGTCTTGAGCCAATTGGTCTTCGAGCCGACTCAAGGACTCGTTGTGTGGAGCGCTAATAGGGTCCACCACTCTTCCGCGGAGCGGCTGACCGTGCACCAACTGCCAAAGCGAGTTCACCACTCCTGTGGCCAACTCCGTTGAGCCTTCTAGCCTCTCCGCCCACTGGCGAAGATTGGTGATTGGCTGATCCGAGTTGATCCAGGCCTCGGCGACCAGCGGTTCAACTAACCGCTCACGACCATCTGGCAACTCATAGAAAAACGGATCGGACTTCCCCTTCCCGGTTGAAAGTCCGCGACGGAGTAAAGCCGTGAACGCCCAGTAGTCATGCTGAAGTCCACTGCCTTCGATGTAGGAATCGTGACATCGCGTACAGCGAAGATCCACATTCATGGTCAACGCAGCGAGCCGGCGAACGACGGATGCGTTGCCCTGGTCTGATCCGACTGAAATCGCTCGATAGAATGTCGAAGAATGGGGACTCTCCCCAGCAACCAGCTCGGCCAGAACTCGATCGAAGCGTTTGTTCGTTTGGAAACAAGCGGCAAGCTCTGCAACCAACGCCGCGCGGGCATCTTTTTTGACGTTGGCTACACCACCTTCTGAAATCTGCTGCAACCAATTCAGCGCAATCACGTTCGCATGTGCAGGTGAAGACAACTGGTCATGCAACTGGGCAACATCATCCAACGAGCTCTCTGCTAGCTCAACACCCAATATCATCGCAAGTCGCTCGACCACGGTTTCTGCAGGCGCATCTCCGGAAGGCTTGATTCCGATCGCTTGCCAGTAAGCATGAAAATCAGAATTCACCTGTTTGGAAACCAACGTCAATTCCGCTGGTTGGGGCTGGCTCAACACGGGTCCATTCTCGGGCTGCAACTTGGGATCGCGATTACTGCTGTCCCGATCAGCAACCATCAAGGGAATCCCCCGTGGCGGTTTCTGTTCTCGCGGTACTTTCTGAACAGGAACCGATTCGCTAGTGGCCAGTCCAAGATCATTGGGTTCATTACTTGAAGCAGCTACTGGATCTTTGCCACCTCCAGCGACTGCTCCGATCGAGTCAGGCGCAACCCGAAAGGAGCGCCAACCAAAGGCGATCAAGAGTGAAGCGGCAAGTACAGCAGCGCTTGCCAGCAGAATCCATCCCGATGACTTCGATCTGTCGCGATCACCCGACGACGTCACGACTTTGGGCGCACGCGAGCTGACGACTTCGGAGACATCATGGCAGCGTGCCAGAATCTTCGCCGTCTGGTCCGGTGGCGGAGCGTCGCCGAGTGCTTCCAGCAACAACGCGTCCAGGGCGTGCTCTTCGGTTGGATTCAAGTCTTTATTCATCTTTGTCTTGTTCAAGTTTTGCCTCAACGCAATCGCGAAGCTGCTGTTTGGCACGCTGCATTAAATTGCGTGCGCCGTGTTCGGTAATTTCCAAAGCTGATCCAATTTCGTTGCGGCTGGCATCATCTGCAAATCGCATGCGAAGAGCTAGCTGTGCCCGTTCCGTGAGAGCGGACAAACAATCTCGCAGCGTTTCCACTGCTTTGTCGCCAGAGAGATCCTTCCCTGCCCAGCGATTCCAGATTTCATCCAACTGGCTTGGTTCAGGAACATTCTGCACGCGACCATGTTTGCGATGGTGGGAGACCAACAGGTTGTACGCGGTACGCCTCAGGTAACTGGAAGTTGCTGCATCACTGTGTTGAACAAACGTGTCTCGACGAAGCACACGCAGAAAAGTCTCTTGGGTCAAATCGTCAGCCGTTGCAGCTTCGCATCCCAGCATTCGCAAGTAACGCCAAACTCCGTTTTGGTGTCGTTCAATCAGCTCGGCGGGCCCCAACTCAACCACTCCGCTTGCATTCACCTGCGAAGCAGACGAATGCTCTGGCTGTTGTGAATCGGACTTCCTCTCCGAACCTTGACGATGCGATCCCTGCGACTGATCCACTTCGACTACGCCACAAGCTCACTGATGATCTTTCCACCTCCAGCGATCTTCATGGGACGTCCGTTCTTACTTGTAAACGTTTTCTCGGTGGAAATGCCTAAGCCTTTGCAAACCGTCGTCATCAAATCTTCGCTGCTGAATGGCTCTGACTCAACGGCTTGGCCATCACTGCTGGTTTCTCCAACCGCGATCCCACCGTTCAGGTTTCCGCCGCCCACGACACACGACCAAGCACGTGCGAAGTGATCGCGTCCAGCGTTCTGGTTGATTCGCGGCGTACGTCCAAACTCGCCCATCCACATCACCACCGTATCCTGTAACAACTCTCGCTGCGCCAAGTCTTCCACCAAGGCGCTCATGGCACGATCCAATTGCGGCAACTTGTTATCTTTCAGAATGGTGTGGATGCCGTTGTGGTTGTCCCAACCGCCGAGATCGACTTCCACGAATGGCACGCCGGCTTCGACCAATCGGCGAGCCAACAAGCAGCCCTGTCCAAAGTTGTCAGTACCATATCGTTCTTTTACGTCGTCTGGTTCTTTCTCGACGCGAAAGGCTTCCATCTGATCGCTGGTCATCAGATCAAATGTCTTCTTCAAGACTTTGGCATGTTCACCGGCGGGGGTATCACGAGTCCGCTTGTAGAAGCCACTCTCGATCTCGTTCAGGGCAGCCATTCGCTGCAGTAACCGATTGCCTTCTAGCTTCATTTCCAAGTTACGGATACGACCATTGCTGGTGACCGAGAATGGCGACCAAGCCATGCCTAGAAACCCAGGGCCTGCACTGGCACCACCGATGGAAACGAACGGCGGGATCTCAAGTCCTGGTCGCTGATCCATCAACTCATGGGACAGCACCGAGCCGTAACTTGGATGTTCGATGTTGGGGTTTGGCACGAAACCAGTGTGCATGTAATAGCGACCGCGATTGTGATCTGCTTCGCGAGTCGACATGCTCCGAACGACGGACAGATGCTTCATCTGCTGAGCAACCTGCGGCATGTGCTCACAGATTTGCAAGTCACCGGTGGTCGAGATGGGCTTGAATGGACCACCTGTGGGGGCGCCTGGCTTGAGGTCCCAGATATCGATGGTGGCGGGTCCGCCACCCATCCACAAAAGAATCGCTGATTTGCGTTTCTTCTTCAATTCATCCGCATTCGCATAGATCGCATTGCCCAAAGTCATCGAGGCCGTGGCGGCCGCCGATGAACCAGCCATGTGCTGCATGAAGTGTCGTCGAGACATGCCCGATGGAGTTTGCCAGTTGCTGATCATCAAAGAAGCCTTCTATAGAGGAGCCGTGTGTGTATGTCGTATCGAAGCGGCATTTGCCGTCGTGATGTTTTTCTAGTGTTGCATGATGAATTCATTGCTATTGAGGACTGCCCACCACATGTCTTGCAACATTTCTTTCTCGTCGCCGCCTCTGGCAGCCAAGAGTTTGTTGGCAATCGTCGCTTCTCCGCGACTCGGTCGGCGGGCCAACCCAGCCATGAACAAAGCGGTCAGCCGATCTCGAGGTGAGCGTCCATGGTTCGTCAGACGATCAATGAAGCCGCCTTTGGCTGTACTTGTCGCATTCTTCGTCAATTCACCATTGAACAACATCAAGGCCTGAGGAATGGAGCCGTTGAAAGTAGTCGCCTCGTCGCCTTCGTCGGTACCAAACGCAACCACGAATTGCTGCAACCAGCGTCGCCGCTGCTGCTCTTGTTCTTCGTAGCTTCCCTTGGCCGACGCATCGGTCGCTGTCACCATCGATTGATAGAGTTGCTCTGCACTCATTTGACGCAGATAGAACCGCGAGAACTTTGGCATCTCACCGATCGAAGGATCATCAATTTCGTTGTTGCCGCCCAAGACTGCGGCCAAGTTGTAAGGTTTGCTAAGCGTGATCCAGGTGATCAGTTGCTTCAGGTCATAGCTACTCTTGCGGAACTCTTTACCGAGCTCATCGAGTAACTCTGGATGCGACGACGGATTGTGGGGTCCTAAATCATCAATCGGTTTGGTGAAACCAAATCCTAAGAACAAAGACCACATTCGATTCACGACCATCTTGTCCAGATACTCGCTTTCCATCATCAGTCGGCCCAGTTCTTCGCGGCGATTGACCTCGCTGACATAGCCGCTGACTTCGATCGGGCTGCCATCGGTGAACACCGGGTAGGCGACTCGTGTCAATCCATTGCGCAACTCGTAGAACACTAAAGCGTCATTGGGGTCGTTCGCTTCGCCTGCAAAATCTTCGTTTTCCAATTCCGAATGATCGATCTCTCTTGTCCCATCAAAGAAACGCCTTAGCGATCGGGTTTGGCGAAAGAACGAATTGAACTCCCAGAACTTCTGCTGCTTCCACTGATTGAACGGATGGTTGTGACACTGTGTGCATTGAACCTGTTGGCCCAGGAAAATTCGCGACGTGCTGCTGGTTGCTAGGACCGCTTTCTCTTCATTGACCTTGTCAACCAAGAAGTTGACCGCGCCGTTGAAGCGTTCTGTCCCTGGCTTGGTCGAACCGGTTGCCGTCACAAGTTCATAGACAATCTTGTTGTATGGTTTGTTCATGGCGAACGAATCACGCAGGTACTTCTGCATTCCGTCGCGGCTGGTCATGTCCCTGCGATCATTGCCGCCTCCGCGACCGATCAGCAGGTTTGTCCAAACTGTCGACCAATGTCCGGCGTACTCTTCGGTGTATCGATCATCGTGCAATAACTGATCGACCAACTTCGCTCGTTTGTCGCTGCCACGTTCGTCATTGAAGGCTTGTAGTTCTTCGTGCGTCGGAATCCGCCCGATCACATCCAAGAACACACGGCGACACCAAACCGAGTCGTCCGCCTCGGCAGAAGGCCGAATGCCAAAACCCTTCCATCCCTCTTCAATCTGCTGATTGATGGCCGCGACCTGTGATGGAAGCCTCTGAGGGCCAACCGCGCTGGCAATCTGCGAAAGCCCGCTCGCGGCCAAGCAGCTGACCATCAGGATAAAAACGAACGCAAATCGGCTCATGGCAGAGTAGTTATTCGAGGAAAAGGGGCGTCTGGAAATAGAACGCAGGACTGTCACGGTTGTACTCAGTCACAGCGTGCTTTCCATTGTATTCCGGCTCTAGGAGCCACACCTATAGTGCTTTATGGCCTTAAAACGCGGCTATCAGCGAGTTTCCAGCTGGTTGAGTCGATTTTGACGGACGTAACTATCGGGGGATTTCCCCCGCGACGGACGTGAGCGAGCCGGAACAGCGTAGGCCGTACCGACCGAGCGTCAGCGACCGAGTTACGGCAAACCAATGCTGCGAAGGAGATTGTGACAAGCGAAGCAATCAAGCCGGAATAGCGTCGCTGTCGCTCCTCGGTCCGGCCTACTGGCCAAAAACGGGTTCAGACCGAGAGCACGGAATCGATCAATTCCCAGCCTGCGGAATCCGTTTCGGCGTCCCAAAGGTCGGCCAGCTCTTCGCCGTTGAGCAAACTGCGAACGACCCAGGCCATCGGATCCGGAATCACAATCGCAATCACTTCTTCGCCGCTCTTGCGCATCAGTTTGCGAACCGCCTTGATAACGCGAGCTTTTGCGTCGCGGATTGATTCACCCTCAGGCGGACAGATATCGGTAGGAGACTCTTGCCCCTGTCGATAAACACGTGGATGGTTTCGACGTAATTCGTCAATCAGTTTTCCGTGCCACAAACCGTGATCGATGTTACGGAAAGCGTCGATCACCTTGATGCGAACACCGCGAGCCGCCGCCAAACATTCCGCTGTCTCTCGAGCGGACTCGCAAGGCGACGTGTAGATCGTTCGAACTTGAAAGTCTGATATTTGTTCGGTCAGCGAATTGACCTGCGTCCGACCGTGCTCGCTCATCGGCATGTCCAGCGAACCCTTGATTCGCCCCTGGTCGTCGAACTCAGTCGCCCCAGGTCGAATCAACAAAACCTGTGATACTGGTGCTGATTTAAGAATCATGATGCATTCCATCCTTGACCATCGGCCGCGTCAATTGCGCCCATCAAGCCTTCCATTGCTCGGCAATAATCCTCATGCCGAAAAATTGCAGATCCAACTACAAACAAATCACATCCAGCCGATCGGGCTGGTCCGATTGTTTTTTCATCGATGCCACCATCGATCTGCAGCAGCAGATCTGGATGCTCGCTTCGGAGTGCCGCCAGCTTCTCGAGAGCAACTGGATTGAACTTCTGGCCGCCAAATCCCGCCTCGACGCTCATGACCAGCGCCATGTCAACCTGATCGATGCAGGAACTGAGTGACGCCAGCGGAGTACCTGGATTCAATGCGACCCCAACGGCCACACCCAAATCGCGAATTTGTCCGACCGTATCGACAGGATCTTTGACTGCCTCGATATGGAACGTCAGCATGTCCGCCCCCGCATCCACCATCGGTTTGGCGTAGGCCAACGGGTCACTGATCATCAAATGAACATCCAATGGCATCGTCGTATGCCGACGCAGGCCCGCAACGATCGGCATCCCATAGGTGAGATTGGGAACGAAATGGCCATCCATCACATCCAGGTGCAGTACCTCGGTCCCAGCCTGTTCCAACTTCGCCACCTCACCTTTGAGATCGCCAAAGTCGCAAATCAGCAAGCTAGGCAGAACCGCTGGCGCGGCGTTGCGAATCGCTTCGAGTGCGGCTTGCGCCATTCAGTATGTCTCTCACGAACAAACGAATCCTCGGGCTAGTCGATTGGCCACCCAATGTGGCACCAGCCCAGGAAGTGAATCCATCCAATCCGCTGGGGATTGAACCGGGCAACCAAAGTGGTCGGCGGAGGGGCAGATTGTCAATTCGGCCTCAATCTCAACCAAGCAGCCCTTCTGGGGGGTTTGCTGCTAGGAGTTTCCGGAAATTCAGACTTTTCAGTGGAAGCAAAAGAAGCCTCAAGGGCGTCGAATTTTCCGCAAAAAAATCTAGGATCTCGATAAGTAACTGGCATCCCCACTCCGAGTCGAATCCTGGGCCCTTCGCCAGCCTCAACGGTGACGATTCACTGCTGGCTGCCGACTCGAGCAAGAAGCGACTGCGTCTCTGCTAAAGATGGTGTTTTTTGATCCACTTGGCGCAGTCATCGAGACTCTCCTGGGCGTCGCGATGCTGATAGCCAAGTTCAGCGATGGCTCGTGAGCTGTCGTGCCAGTGATAGATGCTACTCATCTTCACACCGGCGCTATTCAAGTCGCCTTCGCCCGCGATTTTCGTCCACAAGTCACCGGCGATCGCTCCAATCCATCGTTGTGCCGGACCAGCCGGCATCAGCGGCGGCCGTGTTCCCATGCGCTTTGCCATCTCTGCCCAGAGGTCGACGTACTTCCAGTTTTCACCACCAAGAATGAACTCGCGTCCGTTCTCCACCTCCGCTTCCAAAGCTGCGATCGTTCCGGCGGCGACGTCACGAGAGTCACAAACACAGCACCCTCCCGACGGAGCAATGGGTTTCCATCCACGGCCTACTTCTAACATCATGCGACCACTGCTCGGCTTCCAGTCCCAGGGGCCGAGCATGAACCCTGGATGCACGATCACTGCTCGCAGTCCCTGTTTCACCAAATCAAGGACTTCTTGGACACCAGCTCGTTTGCTGACCACGTAGCTGCATGGAATTTGCCCGCCAGCATGGTCCTGCGGAGTCTCTTCGTTGGAGGGGCCCTGCTTGGTACCGATTGCCAGTGCGTTGACGGTCCCGACGTGCACTAGCTTGCGCTGATGTTCCAAGCAGGCTCTCGCCACAACGCGTGTGCCATCGCAATTGACTTGCATCGATTCTGCCATCCGTTGCCAGCCGATGTGGATCAAGCCAGCCGAATGAATCACCGCATCACACTCAGCGACGGCGGCGTCAATTACATTGCCGTCCGACAAGTCGCCGCTCACGAAATCGGTATCAATACCATCGAACACCTCGGTCGCTGGCTCGCCGCGAACCAAAGACAGTAGCTGGTGATGCCCCGACAGTTGGCGCAGGATCGTGTTGCCCAACAGCCCGGTTCCACCGGTCACAAAAATTCGCATGGATGCGATTCTCCTTTCCAAGCCTTACTTTGTTTCGGTGTTTCGTCGAATGAAATCGATCACGCGTTGAGGTTCTGGGTGCGTAAAGTGATGCCCGTTGGACTTCTCTGTTCCCTCTTTCACTGAGATAATTTCCATTTCACCACCGTGCTTTCTGAGAGCCTCCTGCAAACGATAGGTGTTTTCGTTGGGGGGCACGACGCGATCATTCGCTGAAACGATGTGTAGAACGGGGATCTTCGCAGCAACAATCAGCTGAGCTTTATTCAGAGGCTGTTGCTCGTACTTCAGAGCCTGCTCTTCCGTAAAGCCATACGCGGAAAGACAAGCTTTCCATGCTGATTTGGATCCGACCCCGGTTCCCGTGCCGGCTGGCCAACTTCGGAAATCACAAACGGGTGTGTCACAATAGATGCATTGCACCCTATCTGGATTCGCCGCGGCCCAGTTGTAGACGAACAGTCCGCCGCGGCTGACCCCTTCCATGACGGGCTTCGGGCTGAGCTGATAGCCCTTAACCATCAACTGGTAGAACGCAGCGGCTTTCTTGATAATCGCGGGCGATCCGAACTGATTGGCCACATCAAAGTAGCCCACGTGGTATCCGACCTTCACCAACTCGATATCCATCTCTGAATGAAAATCGGGAAATCGAGCCCGCCAAATCCAAGGATTTCCCGGCAAAGGTTGGTCGGGAATGACCAAGTAGGCACTGCGATCGGCACACGTGAAGTGAATCCTTTTGAAACCATTCCACTGAGTCGTCTTGGTGATCGCCGGCTTCGCAACGGCTTCTTGAGCGTCAAGCACCGATTGATTCGCGATGAACGCAAGGCTGATCAGTGTGAAACAAGACGATCTGATGGAGACGAGAAATGGCATTGCAAGCATCTAGTTGAAAGTGGGCGGCGAGAATCCATCCGAGAGTATGCATGAATCTGTCGCAGAATCCATCTTGGGAGGGATGCCAAATAATGGCTAGACTCCCCTCGAGGAATTCTCTCTCACCGGCGGCAAGGATGGGACCGTGACGACAGACGACTATTTGCTCGATCAGGTCGAGCGTACGCAACGGCGGCAAACGCGACAACGCCGTGACAAGCGTTCTCGTCGTCG
>JBGCGI010000002.1:0-8222 GCA_045110715.1 Rubripirellula sp. | reverse complement strand
CAACCGAGGAAACGATCATCGCGCGAGTCGGTGAGGGAATCGTCAGTGCGATCGGTTCGGCGGAAAATCACAAGGCGGTTTTGGAAAACCCTGACGTGATCAGTAAAGCTGTGTTGGCCAAACGGCTTGATTCGCAGACGGCATTCGAGATCGTTTCGATCGACATCGCCGACATCGACGTTGGTGCCAACATTGGTGCACGACTTCAGGCCGACCAAGCTGAAGCGGACACACAGGTCGCACGTGCTCGCGCGGAGGGAAAACGTGCTGCCGCCGTGGCCGAAGAACAAGAGAACCAAGCCAAGATTCAAGAGAGCAAAGCGTCCGTTGTGCTGGCTCAAGCGGCAGTGCCTGCAGCGATGGCCGAGGCATTCCGAAGTGGCAAGCTTGGCATCATGGATTACTACAAACTGCAAAACGTCAGTGCAGATACGGAAATGAGAAAGTCTCTGGCGACCAGTACTCAAGAGATGAGCAATCAAACGGAAATCCCAGAGTAGGTGGCGATCCCTCCTTTCTTTGCGAATCCTTGAATACGAATTGACTCTTCGAGACAACGATCATGGCCGGTGACCTAGAAGACTTTTTGCGACGAGCGGCCGAGCGACGGCAAGCCAAAGCTGCACAGCAGCAACAACAGCAGCCACCCGCGCCGCGCGAGACACCGCAGTACACCGATCGACGTACCGAAAGGCTCGCTCGAATTCCTGATGACGAGGAAATTCTGACGGCGGAGATTGTGGAACCGCCGACCAACACGTACGCGGCGCAGATCCAACGCGTCGAAGATGCTCGACGAGAAGCATCTCGAATCCAAAACGAGTTGCAGCGGAAGCAGAAGAAACAAGCTGCGAAAAGCAAACGCGACCAGAAGTCCGCGGATGCGAAAGTCATGACCGGGCATCCAGCGACGGATCTGATCCGTCTGATGCGCAGCAACGGTGGAATTCAGCAGGCCATTTTGCTGCGTGAGATATTCGATCGTCCCGAACACCGTTGGTGAACAGGATCGACGTATTTTCTGGGCGATGTTAAGGTGAGGATGCAAACACCAAGCTCGCCCCTTTTTCGGTGGCACGTTGGTGTTGTCCGTTCACCTTCGAACGGAGTTTGACACGCCCCTCACGCTTGCCATTTGGGCATCCTGTTGCCGCACGAACCCGAAACGACCACCTCAACCGAGCGATCGGATGCGTCTTCCCGGATTCTGATCGCGGTCTGCACGTTGAATGAGGCTGCCAATGTTTCGCGGCTGGTTTCGCAGCTCCGCAATGCCATTCCCAGTGCGAACATCGTCGTCTTGGATGATGATTCGCCAGACGGCACGGCCAAGCTGGTCAGCCAACTCGCGAGCGAGGATTCGGCGATCGACTTGATCGTTCGCAAAGATCAGCGAGGCCTCGGCAGCGCGATCCGGAATGTCATGCAGGTCGCGGTTGACGATGGCTATGAGTACTTCATCAATTTGGATGGAGATCTCAGCCACGATCCGCTACAGCTTCCCGCTTTGTTGGAAAGGATGCTGCAGACGCCAGAATTGGACGTTGTGATTGGTTCCCGGTATGTCGCTGGTGGATCGATCGTAGGGTGGCCGCTGCACCGCAAGTTGATGAGTCGGTTGGTCAATCGCTTCGCAACGGTCTGTCTTGGATTGCCTGTCAAAGACTGCAGCGGGTCGATGCGTTGCTACCGTGTCGCCGCACTCGTCAAGCTTGGCCTAGAGAACTTGCATCAAGATGGTTACGCCGTTCTGGAAGAGGTGCTGATGAAGCTTCATCGCCAGGGAGCGCAGATGGATGAGGTGCCGATCACGTTCACCGATCGGACTGAGGGCAAGAGCAAGCTCACCCTGCGAGAAGCCGTGCGATCGACGTTTCAAATCTTGACGATGGCCAAACGCTGATTCGGGCCGTGACACACTGTCGCACCGCGTGCCCATCTGCATGACGGACGACGGATCTTGAGAGCAGGTTGCGCTGCGAAAACGAACGATCCTGTTATACTTGTGGTGATTTTCTGGCCAAAAGTACTTCTGAGTTCGAACCCGCTGATGAGTCTTTCCCCCGAGCCATCTGATCAGGCTTATTCCTACGACGACGACATCGTTCGCAAGTTTGCGGCCGCGACGCTGCTGTGGGGCCTGGCGGCAACTCTGATCGGTGTGCTGATCGGTGTGCTTCTGTTGGTCCCCAAAATGTTCGACGGCGTCGACTGGCTTGGATTCGGCCGTCTGCGCCCGATCCATACCAACGTTGCCTTGTTCGCTTTTGTCGGCAACGCGATGTTTGCCGCGGTCTACTACAGCACGCAACGACTTTGCAAAGCTCGGATGTGGAGCGACGTGCTTAGCCGGCTGCACTTCTGGGGGTGGCAGGCGATCATCCTGGCTGGTGCCATCACTTTGCCGATGGGAATCACTCAAGGCAAAGAGTTTGCCGAATGGGAATGGCCGATTGATGTCGCTGTTGCCATCGTCTGGGTGCTATTCTTCGGCGTCAACTTTTTCATGACTTTGGCCCGTCGCCGCGAGCGGTACTTGTACGTTTCGCTTTGGTTCTACATCACGACGATCGTTGTGGTCGCTGTGCTGCACATCTTGAACAGCTTGGTGTTTCCGATCGGTTGGGGCAAAAGCATTCCGGTTTATGCTGGCGTCCAAGACGCATTGGTGCAATGGTTTTACGGTCACAATCTGATCGCATTCTTCATGACCATGCCGTTCCTGGGATTGATGTATTACTTCCTGCCCAAGGCAGCAGGTCGCCCGGTCTACAGCTACAAGCTGGCGATCATTCACTTTTGGGCACTGGTGATCTTGTACGTTTGGGCGGGCCCCCATCACTTGCATTACACGGCGATGCCGGAGTGGGTGACGAGCCTGGGGATGTTCTTCGGCTTGATGCTTTGGATGCCGTCCTGGGGTGGATTGGTCAACGGTTTGATGACGCTCCGTGGTGCAGCCCGTGAGATTGCGGCCAACCCGGTGCTGAAGTTCTTCATGATCGGACTGGTGTTCTACGGATGGGTCACTCTGGAAGGTCCCTTGTTGAGCATCAAGAGCGTCAATGCTTTAGCTCACTACACCGATTGGACGATCGCCCACGTGCATGCCGCCGCGTTGGGCTGGAACGGCATGATGACGTTCGGAATGATCTACTGGCTGTTGCCTCGCTTGTTTCAAACGAAACTCTGGAGCCAGAAAGCAGCCACGCTGCACTTTTGGTTGGCGCTGGCCGGCACGCTGTTGGTGGTCGTGCCGCTCTACATGGCTGGGATCACCCAGGGGGGGATGTTGCGTGCGATGACCGACAATGGCAACTTGATCCATCTTGAGTTCGCCGAAACTTTGCCCGCGATCGCATTCATGTGGCAGTTGCGAGTCTTGGGCGGACTCTTGTTCGTGGCTGGCTTGGTCGTGATGACCGTCAACTTCGCAATGACGTGGGCGTCGCGACCAGCAACCTATGCTGTCCCCGTCTATCACTCGGTGATCAAGCCAAAGTCGGACGATGAGTCGCTGGTTGGTTCAAGCGAACTCGATACCGTTCCAGTGCTCGATGCCGCGAAAAAACTAGACGTATGGACGCGATTGGAGTGGCATCGTGTTTGGGAACGACGGCCCGGAAAAATTGTCGGATTCTGCTTGCTGGCGTTAGGGGTTGGGGCCTTCTTCGAGTTGGTCCCGGTGATGTTGATCCGCAGCAACGTGCCCCGCATCAGTTCGGTCAAACCGTACACGCCACTCGAGTTGGCTGGCCGCGATATCTACATCGCCGAAGGGTGTTTCAATTGTCATTCGCAAATGGTGCGGCCGATCGTTTCCGAAACCGAACGCTATGGTGAGTTCAGTCAGCCCGGCGAGTTCGTGTTCGATCGACCGTTTCAATGGGGCAGTCGTCGAATCGGCCCGGACTTGGCTCGCGAGGGCGGCTTGCGAACCAGCAAGTGGCATTGGTCACATTTGGACGATCCCCAATCAGAGACCGAGACCAGTGTGATGCCATCGTTTGTCCATCTGCTGAACACGCCCTTGGACTTCGATAAAATTGCCCAACGAGTCAAGGCCGCCAAGGCGTTGGGCGTTCCCTATGATCGGGAACTTACCGACACCGTGGCGATGGCGAAGCGTCAGGCCGAAGAGATTGCCGCCGAGATCGTTTCTGAAGGAGGCCCCGTCAACCGCGGAAAGCTGATGACTTTCGATACGCAAGCCGTTGCACTGATTGCCTACTTGCAGCGTTTGGGGAAAGACCTGACCGCACCGCCTCCAGTCCCGGAGGCAAAGCCGGCCGCGGATACCGAAGAAGCGACGCCCGAGAGCGCTCCTTCTGCAGAAGCCAGCTGAGTTCAGGGAGTCAATCATGTTACGACAAATCATCTGTTCGCTGGACTACAGTGGATTAGCGGAAGTTGCCATGGCTTTGTTTGCCACAGCATTCATCCTGATCCTGGTCCACACCCTGCGAACGCCTTCCATACTGACCGACCACTACGCAGCCATGCCGCTCTCGTCGGACCCTGCTGAATTTGGGAACAGCCATGAGTGAAGCTCACGACCCCGACAACGATCGACAGTACGATGGGATCGAGTTGGAACATCATCCTGCGCCGTTTTGGTTCAAGTGGTTGTTTGCAGCGGTGATCCCGTTCGCGCCAACTTACTTTGTGTACTACCACGGTGGCGCGGAAGGTCGGACGCTGGCGGATCAACACGATCAGGAATTGGCGACCATCATGCAGGCTCGGTTCGCAGAAATTGGCGAACTGAAAATGGACCGCGAGAACGTCGTCAAGTTTTTGTACGAAGAATCGTGGTTGCCAGTTGGCAAGGTCGTTTTCCGGAAGAACTGTGCGTCCTGTCATGGAAAAGATGGCGGCGGACTGATCGGCCCCAACCTTTGTGACGAAAGTTTCAAGAACATCAACCAGATCGAAGATATCCTTCGAGTGGTCAAGGTAGGAGCCAACGCCGGAGCAATGCCGGCTTGGCAAGATCGTTTGCTGCCCAATGAAATCGTGTTGGTGTCAAGTTACATCGCGAGCCTGCGTGGAACGACGCCTGCAACATCGAAAGCGCCCGAAGGCAAAGCGATCGCTCCCTGGCCAGACGCACCCGAACCACAGACTGCATCTGAGTCAGAGGCTGAACCCTCAGCATCTCCTTAGTCGCACTCGATGTCGCCGTAGCAAATGCCCCTCCCTCAGGCGGACCGACCATGAACACGCGACGTGACTTTTTGCTTTCGTCCGCAGCCACCTTGGCTGGCGCCTCCATCGGCGCCGAATCGTTGCTCGGTCAGGATGCGTCGATCGGCAGCCCGTCGATTGACGTGCGGCAAGACGTCGAAGTCTTGATGCCTCGCGATCGGGTTCCGCTTTCGTTTGTGATCGATGATTCGACCTGCTTGGTCAACATGGGCCACTTCTGTACGCCGCAGTTCGCGACGGCTTGGCCTAAGCGTGACGAGTACAAGAAGCCCTGGCGAGAATGGCCACGGGAAATCCCAGATGCGTTCGTGCGTGAATTCGGCGAATGGTGCGCCCAGAACGGCGTCAAGGGAAAGTACAGCATCGTGCCCTTTCCAGCCTGCGTCGGTTGGGTCGATCGCGTCATGCCTGGATGGTCACGCCGCGAACTGGAAGACAGTTTGGAGCTCGTTCGCGATCTGATGGTTCCCAACTGGGACATCCATCCCGAGATGATCACACACACACGCGTGATTGACTTGAAGACGGGGCGACCGCGCGCCGAGATCAACGCGGGAACCATGGAGAACTCGTTTCCTCAGGAGAAGAAAAGTGTTGATGAGTTGGCTTCTTACTTGGCTTACGCGCTGCGGATTCTGCATCGCGCAGGGCTGCCCTGTGAGGGAGTGACGACACCCGGGGGATTCGGCAATCTCGTCAAGAGCGAGCTTTCGATGGCAGTCGATCAAGCTGTGCGAGATGTTTACTCGACGGATCTGCCCCACTACTTCAAGTACGTTCGAGGTGGCGATCAAAGCACCGAGCCAATTCTGGAGCATTTACGCGGTGTGGGGACGAATGATGTTCGACTGACCGTCAATGTTCCGGCGGGAACAGGCGATTGGTTCGGCGGTTGGCAGGGCGATCGCAAGTCAGAAACGGATCGATACGCGACGGTCGATGCCAGTGAAGGCCGGATGGTCGATTTGATCCAGCAGCGCAAGCCGGCCGTGATGCTTTGCCATTGGCCTGGTATGTACAGCAACGGCACCAAAGAAGGATTCCACGCCTTTCAACGCGTCGTAACTTCGCTGCACGATCGATTTGCTGATCAATCGATCTGGATGAAGCTGAGTGAGATTGGCCGATATTGGACTGCCAAGCAACTGACTCGAATCGAGAAGTCAAACGATAGCCTCGTGTTCAATGCGCCTTTTGCAACTGCGAATTTCACGATCAAGATTCCCAGCTCAAAAGGTCGCGTTCGCTTGGGGCAAGAAGTCTTGCCGCAAGTCACAAAACTCGCGAACCTGAAGAGTGGCACTTGGGTTCAGCAGGACGAGGGAATCGTCGTTTGCTTCGACTTGCCCCAAGGACCGTCGACGGTCTTTTGGTCGACGTGAGCGCCGCTTACTCCGAGTCGGTGGGGACTTCCACTTCGGATTCCGGATAGAAGGTATGCAGCACTGTGATTTCGAGTGGCGGATCGTCAATTCGAGCTGCTTGTCGCTCGTTAACTTTCTTGTATTTAGATTGCTCGAACATAAATACGTCGTCGATCGAAAGCTCGAAGAACTCTTTCTGTTGGGAGTTGGTTGGCATCGTCATCAAATAGTAACTGGTGTACGGATCGTTGAACGGGAGCAGAATGGTCATCAGGTTGTGATTCAACAAGAACTGCAAGAACGTTCATGCGATCTTCTTCCGTCCCGCCCCCCCGCTAGAGATGAGCAACCTTCAAAGGACTTGGGCTTGGCTGTCGAGTATCATCGTCGTTTCTTGAACAATCGTCGCCGTGGAAAGGTTGCTGGAATGAGTCGCTTTTTGTGTTTGGTTTTGCTGTTTGGTTTCGTTCTTGATTGGTCTGCAGTTGCTGCGGAGCAACCGAACTTAGTTTTCGTGATTGCGGACGACTGCACTTACAACGATTTTGGCTGCTACGGTGGCCAAGCACATACGCCCAACATCGACAAACTCTCCAGTGAAGGTATGCAGTTTTCACGCTGCTTTCAGTCTGCCCCGATGTGCTCGCCGACGCGGCACAACATTTACACGGGACTGTATCCGGTGAAGTCGGGTGCCTACCCGAACCACACGTTTGCGAACGACGGCACCAAGAGCGTCGTTCACTACCTGAAAGACCTCGGCTATCGCGTTGCCCTCTCTGGCAAAACGCACATTGGCCCCAAACAGGTCTTTCCGTTTGAGTACAGCGTGGAGCAAAAGAATCCCGACATGAGCAAGATTGGCGAGCTGATGGAAGAGTGCAGCCAATCCGACACACCGTTCTGCTTGTTCGCTTGCTCCAACGAGCCGCATTCGCCTTGGGACAAGGGCGACGCCTCACGTTACCCCCCCAGCGAGATCAAGCTGGCACCATACTTGGTCGACACCCCGCTGGTGCGGGAATACTACAGCAAGTACTTGGCCGAAGTCACCTACTACGACGATCAGGTAGGACAGATCCTTCAGATGTTGGACAAGAACGGCCTGAGCGAGAACACGATGGTGGTTGTCGTTTCAGAACAAGGCAGCTCCTTTCCGTTCGCTAAATGGACGTGCTACGACAACGGTCTGCAGTCGGCGATGCTCGTTCGCTGGCCTGGCAAAGTCAAACCAGGTTCCAAGACCGACGCTTTGGTCGAGTACACCGACATTCTACCGACCTTTGTCGAGGCGGCTGGAGGCACGCCAGACGCTAGCTTGGACGGCAAGAGTTTTATTGGCGTCCTAGCAGGACAGACAAATACACACAAAGCGTTTTCTTATGGACTGATGACAACGCGTGGCATCATCAACGGCAGTGACGCTTACGGCATTCGCAGTATCCGCGGTTGGCGATACCGACTGATCTGGAATTTGAATCACGAAAACAAGTTCACGAACGCTTGTTCCTCCTCCGATTACTTCCAGTCGATGGTTGCAAAAGCAAACACCGGCGATGGAACGGCCCAGCGATTGGTCAACAAGTACCATCATCGGCCGGAATTCGAGCTCTATGATTGCAAACAAGATCCCGACAACCTGAACGATGT
>JBGCGI010000001.1:0-43216 GCA_045110715.1 Rubripirellula sp. | reverse complement strand
CGCCGTGCCAAGAGGCTCGCCACAATACCGATAGCCAGTCGCTTGCCAAAAGTTGATCAATGCTGAACATGAATCTCCCCGTGATCGAGACGAAGGTTGTGTTGCTTGGACCGCCGACGTCCTACGATGACTTTTTTTGTTCGGACTCTAACTGGCGAACCAACGTCTTCAATTCCTTCACCTCGTCGCTGGTCAAGGCATTGGCCTCGGTAATGTAGGCCATGAACGGCGCAAGGGATCCTCCCAGCACTCCTTCAACAAAATCGCCGACCAGTGATTTCAGCAAGGTCTCGGATTCCATCGCGGTGGTGTAGCGAAACGCGCCGGACACCTTTTCACGTGTGAGCAATCCTTTCTCACGCAATCTCTCCATTACCGTCAGAACGGTTGTGCGCGCCTTGCCAAGTTCCATGAAGTGATCTGCCACCTCTCGAACGGTGACCGGTGCATGGGATTGGATGTACTGAAAAACAGCAAGCTCTTCCTTGCCAATCTTCGGGGTCGCTGAAGGATGCTGCCGTCTTCCCACCGAAGCCTCCGGGGTCATTTCCTGCAAAACCTGAAATCAAAACCAAGACTACATCTGTAGTTTGTTTGACTATACGGGTAGGCAAACGGACGGTCAACGGCGATTTGCCTGACTTTCTAGGAATCGGGGCTTCGCCAGAGATCCGGATTTTGGGCATCCATGGCGGGCCAGGATCAAATAAAATGTTGCCTGCCACTGCTGCGTGGCGACGATCCCACCTTCCCGAACTTCAGGACGAGAACACAACCACATGCCCAATCAAAGCTCTTCTTCCAAGCATCCTTCCCGGCGACAATTCATCAAGGCCTCGGCCTCAACGGTGGGGACGGTGGCCGCCATTCAATCTGCCACCACGCAAACCTCCAAGGCAGCCGAGTCTGCTGGCGCCAACGACAAGATCCGCATTGGCTTCATCGGCCCTGGCGGTCGTGGGTTCGGAGCTCACGTGAAGCGACTCACGAAGTTGCAGGTGGAAGGCGAGCCGATTGAATTGGTCGCAGTCTGCGATGTCTACAGCGAGCACCGTGACAGAGCGGCAGCGCACATCGAGAAGGAAACCGGTCAAGCGCCCAGCAAGCACGAAGACTACTTGGAGATGTTTGCCAAGGCGAACTTGGATGCTGTTTGTATCGGAACGCCGGACCACTGGCACGCCAAGCAGGCGATCGACGCGTTGAACGCGGGGCTGCATGTTTATTGCGAGAAGCCGATGACAAAGACGGCCGAGGAAGCCGTTGAGGTCATGCGTACTTGGCAAAAGTCAGGCAAGGTGATGCAGGTTGGTGTGCAATCGACCAGCCTGCCTTGTTGGAATCAAGTCAACGATATGTTGACGCAAGGACAACTCGGCAAAGTCTTGATGTACCAGACGGAGTTTTTTCGAAACTCGGCTCAGGGCCAATGGCGATATTACAAGCTCGAAGAGCAGATGAATCCTCGCAACATCAACTGGAAAAAATGGTTGGGCGTGGAAGAAGGCTTGGCTGAGTACGAAGACTTCGACCGTGCGAAGTACAAGCAGTGGCGTCGTTTTTGGCCTTATGGATCGGGCATGTTTACCGACTTGTTTGTGCACCGGACGACAACGATGTTGAAAGCCACTGGTCTACGTTTCCCAGGCCGCGTTGTCGGAGCTGGCGGAATCTACTTGGAATACGACGGTCGCGATGTACCTGATGTTGCCACCGTTGTCGCCGATTTTCCTGAAGGCGTGCAAGGGATGGTGACCGCGACGATGGCCTGCCAGGAGACCCCCATTCGCCAGTTGATTCGCGGCCATCACGGTTCGTTTGTGTTCGGTACCGGCGAGCAATTCGAGGGGTTCGATTTCATTCCCGAGCGTCCGCAAGTGACTCGCAACAGCAAGTTGAAAGAGGAGCACATCTCGGTCGGCCAGGTCAAAGACACGACCTATGCTCACTTCAAGAACTGGGTCGATGCGATGGTTGCTGACGACCCGAACTTGGTCAACAACGATCCGCTGCTGGGCGCTGCTGCGATCACGACCGTGATTTTGGGTGCTAAGAGTTACCGGGAGGGCAAAGCGTTCTTCGTTGATCCGGATTCTCTAGCGGTCAAGGAAGCTGATTCGTCGTGGGCAGAGCGATGGGAGAAGCGTTCTCATGATCGAGGATCTGCGAATCACATCGCTGGCTGGAAGGCTGGAGATCAGGGCAGCACACTCGAAGAGCCCGAGTACATGAAGCTGGCCGGTCCCTGGGTCGACGGCAAGGAACCCTCGGGTTCTTGATCGGGAGGGCATGGGGAAATGGCATGACGGAGTCACTTTCCCCTCCTGGCATGCGGTAGTAGATTTCCGAACCTCACTCTCCCTTCGGGCGAGTCGAGTCTAAGCGATTGACAACCCGTTGCGGCGAAAGAACTTTAGAACGGCGCAACCGCCGAAGGGTGTTTCGCCCGCAATTCAGCATTCGCACGCTGCTTGTGTTGGTCACGATCACCGGTCTCCTCTTTGGCCGGTGATTACCCGCCCCAGAGGCTCGAGCGAAGGCTGAAGCTTCTTCATGTTGGACTACGACTGCAGCGCCGCGATGATTCGATCGACAGCCGTCCGCAGTGAGCGAGCGGCCATCACGAAATTCGTATGGCCGCTGACTTCTGGTTGGATTTCTTCGTACAGCTCAGTCGCCTTGCGCAGTTTGGACAGCTTCTTCTTTGCCATCTTCAAGTAAACCGCTGGATCGTCCACCGCATCCACTGGACCGACTGCCAGGATGAAGTCGTAGAGGTCGCGAACAACGTCGCGAAGATCCTCATCTTCTTCGGATTCATCCGCATGCTTCAAGAACGTGCGGATCATCCACACGTGAGCCACTTCTGTATCAATCGCTCGGATGCGATCGAAGGGTTCAGGACCATTCGGGTTTGCTGCGTCGCCCATCAGCCAACTGATTCCGAATCCGGGTCACTTGATTCGGCAACACTCGGCACGACTGCCTCTGTGACGCCAGTTTGAGCCGTCGATTCTGCGGGCTTCTTAGCGGGTGCGTGCCCATGTGGCGTGTTCATCGCCACCATCACGACACCGGCGACGGTCAACAGCATTCCGACCCACAGCATCGGGCTGATGGTCACATGGCCCTGCAGTCGAAGCACGGAAACGATCGCGGTCACCGAGACGGCTCCACCGAATACGATCGGCATGACAAGCAGGGCGTTCCCGCGACTGGTCATCATTGCGGTCGTCAAGCAAAGTGCGCCGGCTGCACCCAGCGTTCCAGCCAAGAATCCCCATTTCATGGTGGGGAAATGATCACCTGTAAAGCTGAAGCTATCTCCTTTGACCTTCATCATCATCAAGCCGCCGGCAACCGCGATCACCAAGTAGGCGATCCCAATGAAGACGTACGGTTTGAAGGGCGTCCAGCCTTCTGGCGGCAGCAAAGGCCGACCATCAACACGAGGTGTTTGAGCGTTTCCGATGGTTGGGCCGTAGCAGCCCCAGAACAAAGCAGTACCAAGGGCGAAGAGAATTGGAATCAACATTTTGTTCATGAAGACCTCAAGGAGGAACGAATGGGACCGAGGATCGGCGGGACAATGCCGCTTTTGTTTTGGGAAGGACTCGGCGATCGATGAAACACCGGAATCCGTTAGTTGTTGCAAAGGAAGTGGCAGATATCTCCGTCCTGCATGATATAGGCCTTTCCTTCCACACGCAGTTTACCGGCTTGGCGAATTTCTTTCTCCGACTTGTAGGTCTCCAGGTCTTCGAGCGAGTAGACCTCGACACGGATGAACCCTTTTTCAAAATCTGTATGGATCACACCTGCGCCCTGGGGCGCCGTTGCGCCGATGGGGACGGTCCAGGCACGAACTTCTTTCTCGCCCGCGGTGAAGTAGCTTTGCAGTCCGAGTGTGCTGTAGGCCTCTCGCGCGATATTGCTGAGCGCTGGATACTGTAGTCCAGCTTCGGACAGCATCTCGGCACGATCGTCTTCATCTAGCTCAGCAATTTCCGCTTCCAACTTGGCACAAACACAGACCACTCGGGCTCCAGCCTTTTCGGCGTGCTGCCGAACTTTCATCACGAGTTCGTCTTTGCCTTCCAAATCATTCTCGTCAACGTTGGCGACGTACAAGATCGGTTTGGCGGTCATCAAGCCATAGCTCCCGATCGCTTTCAGTTCGAGTTCGTTCAATCCCAGTGTCCGTAGCGGCTTGTCCTCCGCCAGTTGTTGATTGCACTTCTCGATCACTTCAACGCGGATCTTGGCTTCTTTGTCCCCGCTTCGCGCAGTCTTCTGGGCTTTCCCGAGTGCGTTCTCCAGCGTTTGGATGTCCGCCAACATCAACTCGGTTTCGATCGTATCGATATCGGCGATCGGATCCACGTTTCCAGAGACGTGCACCACATCGGCGTCTTCAAAACAACGCACGACTTGCACGATCGCGTCGACTTGGCGGATATGACTCAGGAACTTATTTCCCAGTCCCTCCCCTTCGCTGGCTCCTTTGACGATCCCAGCGATGTCGACCAACTTCAATGTGGCGGGGATCGTTTTCTTGGGAACGATGTATTGAGTGATCCGGCCGAGTCTCTCATCCGGCACTGTAACAATTCCCTCATTGGGCTCGATCGTGCAGAACGGATAGTTCTCGCTGGCAGCTGATTGAGAGCTGGTCAACGCGTTAAAAAGAGTGCTTTTGCCAACATTGGGCAGCCCGACAATTCCAGCTTCCATGGCTCGCTTGGTTTCAACAGGGAGGGGGCAGAATCGATAATACGAATGGCCCAAATCGTATCAGCCTGGGCGATGGCGACGAAGGTGGGGCCTGCGGGAGCGTCGATTTGACTCCGAAACGCAGGTGGCCGGAAAAGAAAATGCAACATTCGACAAGAATTGCTGCATCCACGGTGGTTCTCGAGCCGATGTCTTAAGATTGCACGAAGCAATTAGTAATAGCATTCATGGACGAAGCTGGCAGCCTAACCGCATGCCCGGCTGAAGAGCTTGGCGGCGGCATTTCCGCTCCCCCCAGCTCCGAGCCCAATCTTGCGTACTCTGACTCTTGGCGTTTTGATCGTCGCCGGCGGCACTCTTGCCGCACTCCCTTTTCGCCGATATCAGGCAATTCCCGACGCTTCGGCGGAACCGGTACACGTGACCGGACCAGAGCATTCGGCTCTCACTGTGCCTCCGAGCCAGCTTGCCGAGTCTTCGGCAGATCCGGTCTCCGAAGAGACACTGGCGTCTTTACAGGCCCAAGTCTTGTCGATCGAAGTCCCGCGTTTCCAAAGGCAGTCTGTTTCAATCGCTCCCGAATCGCCGCGTTCCATTGATGTCCCGCTGACGTTCGAAGACCTGATGGATCCGATTGATCAACCATCACCGATCAAGCAACGGTATAGCGCGACGACTCCAATTCGAGCGGAGGCCATCGAGCGAGAGCGAGTTGCTGGACTGGTGATGCCGGAGATGGAATCCCTCGCCGCCTCGCAGGTCGAGGCATTCAATCGCAGTCTCGTCGAATCGAAACCTCAGCGGCTTGGTACCAGTCAAGCGGAAGGGGCGCCGGTTCAAAACACGCCGCGCGCTTCGGCCTCGCTTGCCAGTTCTCGTGAGGAAACGATTCAGCGTCTCCCGCAGGCACAAACGCCTCCAGAAACTCGCGTCCGGCATTGGATTCGCCAGCCAAACTAGCTGCGAGGCACTGTCTCGCAGTCCCTACTTCGCTTCAAAATGCGAGGGTCCGTGCCGGCCATGGTGAGCTGGGACACGTGAGTGGGGGGAACTGCATTTGCCGCGACACCCAGGGCGGCTTACTTGATCCAGCCGATTCTTGATCCAGCCGATTCTCGCGTTGGACCATTGCTCCGGTCAGCCAGCAGACACGTCGCGTCTGTCGAAGACTTGAGAGGCAGCGGAAGCGATGCCAAACGGGAAGGAAGGCCTGGCACTTATCCCGTTGTCCTGCCTTCCCGGCAGTCACGCGTGGGCGTCACGGATGTCCGGCAATCGGGGAGATCCCCAATCGTTGGCAGAGCACGGCGAATTCCCCTCGTCTTCTCAAGGTAACGGCTCGAAAGTACAACGGGCGGATCGTCTTTTCACGCGATCGCACCGGCCAAACAGGAATCTCTTGATGTCGAATTCCGTCCAACTCGGGACTCAGTTTGATCCGACCAACGCAGAAGTTGGTGTGATCATGGGCAGTCGCAATGATTGGGAAACGATGAAGCACGCGGCGGATATCCTGGATCAGTTGGAGATTCGCAACGAAAAAATGGTCGTTTCGGCCCACCGAACTCCCGCCAGAATGGTCGCTTATGCCAGTGGGGCTGCGGAGCGAGGATTGAAAGTTATCATCGCCGGGGCCGGAGGTGCTGCCCATCTACCCGGTATGGTCGCCTCGGAAACCCTGTTGCCTGTGATCGGCGTGCCTGTGCAGAGCAAGGCGTTGCAAGGCTTGGATTCGCTGCTGTCGATCGTGCAGATGCCAGGTGGGATTCCAGTCGCCACGATGTCGATTGGGAATTCAGGTGCGAAGAATGCGGGGTTGCTCGCTGCTAGAATCCTGTCGCTGACGGATTCCGAGCTGCGATCGCGACTGGACGCTTTTGTGAAAGAGCAGACTCAAGACGTTTTGGATTCAGCCGAGTTATAAAGTCGATGAACGAGTTGATCATGAGCCAATCGGTGCCAGAGGTTTCACAACAGCCGATTTTGCCTGGTGCGAC
Organism: Rubripirellula sp.; assembly: GCA_045110715.1. Classification (GTDB taxonomy): domain Bacteria; phylum Planctomycetota; class Planctomycetia; order Pirellulales; family Pirellulaceae; genus Rubripirellula. The sequence continues at coordinate 36,485 of JBGCGI010000001.1, read as the reverse complement.
CATCGGCATGGTCGGAGGTGGCCAACTAGGACGCATGTTTGCGATGGCTGCTTCAGCAATGGGCTATCGCGTGGTCGTGTTCTGCGAAAGCGAGGATGCGCCGGCGGCTCAAGTGGCGCACGGTGTCGTGGTTGGCGAGTTGGACGATCAAGCCGCGGTTCAAGACTTCGCCTCGCAATGCGATGTGATCACCTTGGAGTTCGAGAACATTCCGGCCGAGACCATTGCTCGATGCGGAGACTTTGCACCGACCTACCCGGCAGCCTCCGTCCTGGCAACGGCTCAGGATCGATTGTTGGAAAAGAACACGCTTCGAGATGCTGGGCTGCCAGTCACCCCCTTTTCCGAAGTTCACGATGCGGATTCACTGCAACGTGCCTCGGAGGTGCTGGGTTGGCCCATGATCGTCAAAACGGCTCGCAGCGGTTACGACGGCAAGGGGCAACATCGGGTCGAATCGATCGACGATGCCCAGCGTGTTCCTTGGCAGTCGTTCGATTCATGGATTGCGGAGAAGTGCATTGACTTTGAATGCGAAGTGTCCGTCGTCGTTGGACGCAGTGTGGCGGGCGACTATCGATGCTTTCCGGTTTTCGAGAATTCGCACCACAACCACATTCTGGATGTGTCCGTGATTCCCGCTTCCATCAGTGAAGCGTTGGTCAAGCAAGCGACGGATGTCGCTCGGCGAGCCACAGAAACTTTGGATGTGGTAGGGCTGCTTTGTGTTGAGTTCTTTGTCTCGGGCAACGCCGTCTTGATCAATGAGGTCGCACCACGACCTCACAACTCGGGGCACTTGAGCATCGAAGCTTGCCCCACAAGCCAGTTCGAACAGCATGTGCGTGCGATCTGCAATGTTCCGTTGGGCGAGACGGAGTCAAGAACCGATGCCGCTGCCATGGCAAATTTGATGGGCGATCTTTGGCAGGACGGGACGGCGCCAGATTGGTCGAAGGCGCTTTCGGTGCCCGGCGTCAGTTTGCATCTGTATGGAAAATCCGCCGCCAAGCCTGGACGCAAAATGGGACACCTCACCGCGACCGGCAGCGATCGTGATGAAGTGCGGCAGCGAGTGGAGCGGGCTCGGCAAAATCTTCAGAGCGGCGAGTGACTCGTTCTAAGAATAGATTTGCCTTGTAGAAATCCACGCTTGAGTCTCTCTGGCGATTTTGGGTTAAGCTGTGAGGATGCCTACCAACCTTCCCACCTTCCTGTGCTTGATCCTGCCGTTTTTTCTAGCGTTTTCCCCCGAAATCGCCTTTGCAGACGACGTGGATTTTGTCCGAGACATTCGTCCCATTCTGTCGGAAAACTGCGTTTTCTGTCACGGCCCTGACGAAGCCACTCGAGAGGCTGACCTGAGACTCGACACCCCCGAGGGTGCAGAGACAGTGATCGAATCTGGCAACAGTTCCGAGAGCGAGTTGCTGCGAAGGATCGTCGCCAGCGATCACGACGAATTGATGCCGCCAGCCGATTCGAATCGCGCGTTGACGCCAAAGCAGATCGACTTGCTTCGCGACTGGATCGATCAGGGTGCAAAGTGGGAACAGCACTGGTCCTTTCGCCCCATCACAGCGCCCCCGGTTCCGAAAGTTGCATCCCAAGAGTCCGCACCGGTTCGCAATCCAATCGACGCGTTTGTGCAAAGCAAGCTTGCCGAACGAAAGATGGCTCCTTCGGGCGAAGCTCCACGGGCCACACTGATTCGCCGCCTTTCCTTGGACTTGACTGGGTTGCCACCTTCGCCCGAGCAAGTGGAAGCGTTTCTCGCCGATGAAACCCCCAACGCTTATGAACGCTTGGTAGATCGATTACTTGATTCGCCAACTTACGGGCAACGCATGGCCTGGGATTGGCTGGACGCAGCCCGCTATGCGGACACCAATGGCTACCAAGGCGATCGAGAGCGGACGATGTGGCCGTGGCGTGATTGGGTTGTGGACGCTTTCAACCAAAACATGCCCTACGACCAATTCACGATTTGGCAGCTTGCCGGAGATCTGCTTCCCAATGCGACGCATGAGCAGAAGTTGGCCACCGCGTTCTGCCGCAATCACATGATCAATGGCGAGGGCGGTCGGATCGCGGAAGAAAATCGGGTGGAGTACGTGATGGACATGTCCGAAACGATGGGCACGATCTGGCTAGGGCTGACGTTGAATTGCTGTCGATGTCACGATCACAAGTACGATCCAATCACCAACGCAGAGTACTATCAGTTCTTTTCCTTTTTCAATCAAACGCCGGTCAAGGGAAATGGTGGTGATGCGCAGATGGCACCCAATCTGCCCACGCCTTCGCAAGCACAGGCAACGCAGTTGGCGAATCTGCGAAAGGAGATTGAGTCGCTGGATGCGGAACTGCAAGCGATGTCGAAACAGTTGGCGCCTCAACAGAAGCAATGGGAGCAGGACGAACAAAGCAGGCTGGCTAACGCCACACAGTGGCATCCGCTTTCGGCGCAGAACGTGTTTGCCAATCGCGTTCGGGTTCGATCACTGGATGATAAATCGGTACTGACCTCGGGACCGACCGCAGACAACGATACCTACACGTTCTTTGCCAAGGCCGAATTGAAGAAGATCTCCGCCGTTCGTTTGGAAGCACTCCGGCACTCTTCGATGGTGGGCGGTAGTCTGTCGCAAGCGTCAAGCGGAAACTTTGTTTTGACTGAAATCGAGGTCAGCCAAGTCGAGACCGAGTCCGACGATTCGAAACCGATTCCCTTTGCCACTGCCGAGGCCACGTTCGAGCAAGGGAGCTTGACCGCCGCCGCGGCGATCGATGGCAAGTCGGGTACGGGCTGGGCTGTATGGGACGGCAAACTGGTCGATCGTGATCACACCGCTGTTTTTCGCTTCAAAGATCCGATCGAGCCCCAACCAAACGCGATGTTAAAAATCGTTCTTCGGCATGATTCGAAACACGCGAAACATAACCTGGGACGCTTCCGCCTTTCGGTCACGGACTCGGCAGATTCGAAGCTGGCGGCGCCCCTTGATGATTTCTTGGCCGCGATTCGCACTCCGGTCGCCCAACGCAGTGATGCGCATCGCAAGTTGATCTCGCGAAAACATCGCCAGTCATCCGCCCAGTACAAGTCGCTCGCGGAAAAGCGTGCTGGGCTAGTGGCCAAACGCACGAAAATCGAAAACGGGCTGCCCAAAGTCATGGTGATGGCGGACATGGAAACGCAGCGAGAGTCATTCATCCTTGAACGAGGTCTCTACAACAAGCCAACGGAAAAGGTGATCGCCAAACTCCCAGACTTCTTGCCGGCCGGCGCCGATTCGGAACAGGAAGGCAATCGATTGAAACTGGCACGTTGGTTGGTTGACAAAGAAAATCCACTGCCAGCACGCGTGACGGTGAACCGTTTTTGGCAGCAGGTCTTCGGTATCGGTTTGGTCAAAACAACGGAAGACTTTGGTGCGCAGGGAGAGATTCCGGTGCAGATGGATCTTCTCAATTGGCTTTCGGATCACTTTCGCGAAGACGGTTGGAACGTCAAGAACTTGATGCGTCTGATCGTTACCAGTCATACCTACCGCCAGTCGTCGAAGATATCGAGTCCGGAAGTTTACGAACGGGATCCTGCTAACCGGTTGTTGGCACGCGGGCCCCGGTATCGGCTGCCATCCTGGATGCTGCGTGATCAAGCTCTTGCAGTTGGCGGTCTCTTGTCGTCCAGCGAAGGCGGTCCCGCCGTCAACTCGTACCAGCCCCCCGGCGTTTGGGAAGAAGCCTCCTTTGGTAAGAAGGTTTATAAGCAAGATGAAGGCGACAAACTGTATCGCCGCAGCCTGTACACTTTCTGGCGACGGATCATTGCCCCAACCATGTTCTTTGACAATGCTTCCCGTCAGACCTGCACAGTGAAAGCCAGTCGGACGAACACACCGCTCCATGCGTTGCAAACATTGAACGACGTCACCTACGTCGAGGCCGCTCGCATGTTGGCAGAAAGTGCCCTGCAGTCGGAATTTGAATCTGATTCGGGGCGGATCAATTTCGTGATGCGTCGCAGTCTGGCCAGAGATGCTTCCGAAGCAGAACAGCAAGTGCTCATTGGCGGCTTGCAGCGGACGCGTGAGCAATACGTTGACAGTCCAGCGGATGCCGTGAAATTGATTTCCATGGGAGCGTCTGCACGAGATGATTCGCTCGACTCGATCGAACATGCTGCTTGGACGAGCCTTTGCTTGGCCGTATTGAACTTGGACGAGACACTGAATCGCGAGTAGTCATGGATCCGTTGGAACAAAACAATCTGCACTTGAATCGACGCCATTTTTTTGGGCGTTCTGCGACCGGTATCGGAACCGCTGCGCTCGCATCCTTGCTGCAGCGTGATGGTTTCGCGGCTCCGGCAGGCGATGCTGCTTCGCCAGGACCAGCGCGATTCGGCGGGTTGCCCAACTTGCCGCATTTTGCGCCAAAAGCGAAGCGTGTCATTTACATGTTTCAGAACGGCGCTCCGACGCATGTTGATCTGTTCGATTGGAAACCACAGCTAAAGAAGCTGCACAAGGAACCGGTCCCAATGTCTTACATTGGGGAGCGTCGCTTTAGCACGATGACCGGCAAGCCAGACGGCAAGTTACTGCTCGCCCCGATCGAGCCCTTCGCACAACACGGTAAGAGCGGAGCTTGGGTGAGCGAGTTGATGCCGCACACAGCGAAGATTGCCGACGAACTCTGTTTCGTCAAAAGCATGCACACCGAGCAAGTCAATCATGCTCCCGCGATCAACTTCATGCTCAGCGGAGGCGAGATGCCAGGGCGTCCGACCGCCGGCGCCTGGCTGTCTTACGGTCTCGGCTGTGAAACCGACGAGCTTCCTTCCTTTGTCGTGATGACAAGCATCACCAAAGACACCTCGTGTGGACAGATTTTCTACGACTTTTACTGGGGCAGCGGATTCTTGCCGTCCCGGTTCCAAGGCGTCAAGTTTCGCGGCAGTGGCGATCCAGTGTTGTACGTTTCGAATCCTGACGGCATGAGTCGGCAGATGCGACGCGGCTGGCTGGATGATATAGCTGCAATCAATGAAATGAAACTCAATGAGTTCGGTGACCCCGAGATAGCGACGCGAATTGCGCAGTACGAGATGAGTTTCAAGATGCAGTCCAGCGTGCCGGAACTCGCAGACCTCTCGAATGAGTCACGTGAAACGCTAGACATGTATGGGCCAGGCGTCGAAGAGCCAGGAACGTTTGCGCACAATTGCTTGCTTGCTCGGCGGTTGGTCGAACGTGGTTGCCGATTCGTTCAGCTGATGCATGCCGGCTGGGACCAGCACAATAGTTTGACGACCGAGCTCTACGATCAGTGCCGCGATACCGATCAATCCAGCGCGGCGTTGGTCATGGATTTGAAACGTCGTGGCTTGCTGGAAGACACGCTGGTGATCTGGGGTGGTGAATTTGGCCGGACACCATTCTTGCAAGGCGACATCAACAATCGCCCTCGTTGGGGACGCGATCATCACCCTTACGCCTTCACCCAATGGATGGCTGGCGGTGGCGTGAAGCCCGGAATCAGTCATGGTGCGACCGACGATTTGGGCATCAATGTCGTCGAGGACCCCGTTCATGTACACGACTTTCAGGCGACCCTGATGCACCTGATGGGCATCGACCACGAGCGTCTGACCTACAAATTCCAAGGTCGTCAGTTCCGGTTGACTGATGTGCACGGCCACGTCGTGCACGACATTTTGACGTAGTTCGATTTGCCGGGGATCGCTGCAAGTGACTCTCGCCAGCTATACTGAATCCTTGCCAACTCAATTACACCTATAGGTTGTTTCATGTCAGATCATTCACGCCGCGAATTCCTGTCGGTCCTTTCGGCAGTCGGAGCATCGTGCATTGCGGTTGACGGCCGCGTCTGGGCAGACAAACCCGAATCGGCTTCACCAGCCAAACCATGGCTTCGCAAGACGCTGAAGATTGGCATGATCAAGTCTGGCGACACGCTGGTCGACAAGTTCAAGGCTGCCAAGGAAGCCGGATTTGAGGGCGTCGAACTGAACGTCCCCGGTGTCAATATTTCAGAGGCGAATCAAGCTGCTGCTGACAGTGGACTGATCATTGATGGCACCGTCGGTGGCTACCACTGGGCACAACGGCATACCGACCCCGACGAAGCGGTACGCGCAGCCGCATTGGTAAAGCTAAAGGCGGGGATCGTAGAAACGGCTGCGATTGGTGGCGATTCGATGCTATTGGTTCCCGCTCACGGGAAAGACGGATCCGATGCGGAAGTCTACGAGCGTGCGATGGCAGCGATCACCGAAGCCTTGCCCTTGGCCGAAAAACACAAGGTTTCGATTTTGATCGAGAACGTTTGGAATGACTTTCTCTACGATCATGAGGGCGGCAGCGACCAGTCTGCCGAGAAGCTTGCGAAGTTCATCGACGCGTTTGATTCACCGTGGGTCGGTGTGCAATACGACATTGGCAACCACTGGAAGTATGGTGATCCGGCGGAATGGATCCGTACGCTGGACAAGCGAATCAAAAAGTTGGATATCAAAGGTTTCTCACGGGAGACCGGTAAGTTCACCAAAATCACCGAAGGCGATATCGATTGGCCGTCGGTTGAAAAGGCGCTTCACGACATTCACTACACCGGTTGGTTGGCAGCCGAAGTCTCTGGTGGGAAACTAGATCGACTCAAGGAAGTGAACGATCATCTCGAAGAGGCTCTCCACTGTAGCCAGAGTGTTGCGAGTGTCGGCTGATTCCAATCCGGCTGCAGATTCGGCAAGTGATTCTTGCCACATCTCCGTCATGCCCGACGAAATTGTCGAGTGGCTCGGTGGATGCACGCCTCGAGTGATCGTGGACGGAACCTTCGGTGGCGGAGGACATTCGCGCTTGCTGTTGGATGTACTTCCCGCGGGTGAAGGTCATATCATTGGTCTCGACCGTGATCCCGAAGTCAGCGAGCGAGCCGAGCAGCAGCGGCTTGATCCACGCTTGAGTGTTTTTATTGGCAGCTACGAAAAAGTGCCCCAGGCGCTGGCTGCCATGGAACTGCCATCGGCTGACGCGATGGTGCTGGATCTTGGTCTGTCCAGCGATCAATTAGCCGACGATCAACGCGGGTTCAGTTTTCAACATGAGGACTCCCTGTTGGATTTGCGTTTTGATCCAGAGTCGGGACTGACCGCCGCCGATTGGTTGCTGCATCACAAAGAAACCGAAATCGCAAACGCGATCTATCAGTATGGCGAGGAGCGATGCAGTCGACGGATTGCTCGAGAAATCGTCGCCCGCCGCCGATCCGACAACCCGGTCAAAACGGTCGGAGAGCTCGTTCAAATTTGTCGCCGAGCCGTGCCTCCCAGCAAGAACCATCAGATTCATCCGGCAACGCGAACGTTTCAAGCCTTGCGAATTGTGGTCAACGACGAGTTGGGCGCGTTGGAGCGGACATTGAAGGCGGCTCCCGACTGGATGTCCAAAGGCGGACGTTTAGCCGTGATCAGTTTTCATTCCTTGGAAGACCGTATCGTCAAAAACGCGTTTCGTGACGACGATCGCTGGAACATTTTGACCAAGAAACCAATTCCTGCGTCGAACGAAGAAGTCAACACGAATCCAAGAAGTCGCAGTGCTAAATTGCGAGTCGCTGAACGCAAGTGATCAGTCCGCCGGTTGCCAGCTTTCATTGAAGAATCCGGCGTGTCGAATGATTCCAGGGAAACGCGTTGTCGCACCCTCGCGAATATCGACCAACGCCCAGTCGGGCAACTTGGGAGTCTGGCGGGCGTTGTTTAGGTAATCGTACTCGCGAAATGTGAACCCGCTATTGAGCACGATGTACCGATTCGCATTCAATGGATTCGGATAAACAAGAATTGGGACGTGTCCAGCGGCAGAAGTCTTCGCATTCCCTATCGCAATCGACTCGCTCGTCCAAGACACTGGCAAGCTTTTCATCACGCGAGCAATCACGGCATTGGAATCCCCGTCACCAAAGCAAACGATGTTTGCCGATCGAATGTCTTCCTTCGTCAACTCGGTATCCAACTTGCTGCGCACATCACCCCGGAAGTGTCGTCGCCACTCTCTCATGGCGTGATGTGACTCGGCCTCGACCCACTTCTGAACGGCAGCGTCTTTCGATTTGCCGCTGGGGAGCACAAACAGAAATGAGTCCATGAACGCATCGTCGATTGGGCCTTGTAGTTCAGGTCTCTTCAGCAGGCCCTCTGCATCTCCGGCAACCTTCCAAACGCCGCCTTCCTTGGCCAGTTCCCAGGTCCAAGAACGGTCTGAGCGAACAGGTGGACCCGACAATTTGTTTCCGTCGATCAAGACTTCAACACCCCCGCTCGCCGATCCCGGCCATTGCCCGGAAGCAAAGTCGAATCGCAATCGACTTACATTGGCAGTTTCTGCTTCGATAACGTTGTCGCCACGAATGACAGCCGAGACTCTCGACGGCTTCCAGTGCTGCTCCAAGCCTCGAACGTCAAGCCAATGCATCCGATGGTATCGAAGCGTCACAGTGGCGAATTCGACGTTCCGTGGCGCGGCGCCCGTAGCATGGCGTGCCAAAGCACTCATCCTAGCTTCGATTTCCAACTTGGAATCAGGATGGATTTTGTGAGCCGTGTTTGGGCCAATCACGTGCAACATGTCCACGTTCAGCTCTTCCAGCGTTGCCTCCATCACGTCGGCTGCTTGTTTTTGCCGATCAATTTCGCCGCTGTATGCGACGGTCGGACAGTTTGACAAATTGATCGCCCACGGAGGACAGTCATACAATTGCCAGAGTGTCTTTTCGAAGTCCGATGCTGATTCACTGACAGGCTCGTTCTGAAAAAACCTCAAGAACTCCGGCGTCTCCGAAAATCCAGCACCAGGATTCGCAGCAAACCAGCGATCCGCGTAATGCGTGGCCAACTGCCAGCAGGCGGCGCCACCCATCGAGAATCCACGTACACTGATTCGATCGGGATCGACGGGAAGATGACTTTGGACATGTTCGAGTGCTTCCAAAACATCGACTTCGCCAGCGAACTTGAATGCGTTGCTATAGCGCCCGTAAGGATGAAGCACGAACGTGTCGCTTGGCGTGTATTGCCCCGCGTCGACTTGTTGCTTGGATAGAAATGCCACTTCACTGAGAGTTTCCCCGCGTCCGTGGAACCAAAGGTCCAGTCGGCGTGGGCGTGAATCTCCTGGCGTCAGTCCGCTGGGAACCACCAACCCATAAGGTTGAAATGAGCCATCGATTTTGGACGTGTAGCCACCCACGATCAATTGCTGGCCACTCCCGCCGGAGAGTCCGACCACCTCTGGCCAGCTTCCGCCACCTCTGATGAGTTCCAACCGCCGATTTGCCTCGTCCAGTAGTTGCGAAGCGATCTGCGGATCTCTTGGCTTATAGAACTGGCTGAACTCGATCGCCATCTCGACGGCGCGCGGAAAAACGAGAACCTCGCTGGCAAGCGACTCCACTCGATCAACCGCTTGCGTCGAAGGCTTCTTCGATTTCGCATCTTGGACACGAGCTTCTTCTAGCAACGTGCCCCACTGAGCGCGGATGGCTTTGCAGCGCCATGCCAGCGTGTCAGCAATCTCTTTGGAGATCGCATCGCCGACCGGAGGGATTGGCCGTACCTGAGCCGCCAAATTGTCCGCTGGCCCATCCGCGTAAGAAAGTGTCTGAATTGGAGGAAGAGAGATCAGACTTAGCAGCAACAAGGAAGACTTGATGTTCACGGCGGCGAATCCAGGGAGGAGTTTGCAAAACGAGAGCGAATACTCTAATTCAATCTCTTGCACGAAGCTACGCGCACTGATCGCAGCATGACACCACAAAGATTCAGTCAGATTCGGTGGTTTCCCTCGATCGATAGTGACGCGCTAAAGCAAGTAGGCTAAGCAACCACATCGATCCGAACAGCAACGGAGCGACCGTCACAAACGCGGCCGTCAGCCCGGCGACAGCCAGGAATCCGAGTCCGAAGATCGCTGATCCGCCCCAGACGTGCCCCGACATTGCGATGAATCCAAAGCCACTCAGGGCCGATGCAATTGGAAACAGACTGTTGTGCTCGATTCCATTCATCATCGAAAGTAGGTTCATCACTGCCAGCGTGATCAGATAGGCCAACCAGATCGACCATACGGGACGTTCGGCAACACTACGTGGGGCAAGTGAGCCATCGCGGGCAAAATAGATCGAACCAATGATGCTCGATAGCATCACAACGCGAGGCAACCAGAATGCGCCCCAACGTGGCATGTCCATCTGATCCAAGACAAACATCGTTGCATGGCAAACAAAGATGATCATGCCAATTCGACCAAGCGTGCGTCCCCAATCGACGAAGTACGTCTGATGCTGATCGCGGCGAATTTCATGGGCAACGCGATCGAGCAGCCCGCTGCCGGCAACACTAGTCGGTTCGCCGACAAGAAAGCGTTCCAAGTCGTCGGCCAGTGCGTCTGCCGTTGGATAGCGCCGATCAGGATCGTACTGGATGGCCTTCATGCAGATCTTTTCCAATTCACTCGCCACCTCACGACGAAGCTGTCGGGGTGGTTGCGGTTCGTCCTGCAGAACACTTCGCAGCACTTCTGCTGCCGAATTTCCAGTGTGGGGAGGCTGGCCGGTCAACAACGCATACAAAATTGCACCGAGAGAATACACGTCCGTCGTCGCATCGGAGTCACCACGGCCCGAGGCTTGTTCTGGGCTCATGAAGTGTGGCGTCCCCAGCACTTGCCCCGTGCGAGTCACCATCGATCCCTCACGATGCCATTTTGCCAGTCCAAAATCGGTCACCAGAGGTCGGCCGTCTTCGCTGATCAGAATGTTTTCGGGCTTCAGGTCGCGATGCACGATGCCAGCTCGATGCGCGTAGGCAACCGCTCGAGCGACATCCCGGACGGTTTGGGCAGCCTCTTTGTCGTTGAAAACGCCATCGTCAACTCGCTTCTGCAGCGTTGGACCATCCACCAGAGTCATCGAGAAATACTCGTATCCCTGCCAAGATCCGATGTCGTGAATCGCAATGATCCCAGGATGGTGAAGTCGAGCGGCTGCCTCGGCCTCAATCCGAAACCGACGGCGTTCTTCATTGCCCGCCAACACTCCGCTGCTGATCAGCTTCAGCGCAACGGGGCGATCGAGTCCTTGTTGCTGGGCTCGATAGACAATGCCCATGCCACCACGCGCGATCTCGTCCTCGATCATGTAGGGACCAATCTGCGTCCCAATCAACGGAGAGGCTTCGGGTGCAGGCGACTCGCCAAGCCAATGGTGATTGCGAAAGAAGCTTTGCAATTCAGAAGCATGCTCAGGATGCTTCTGCAGGTACGTACTCGGGTCGGGAGAGTCCCCGTCTTCCAGCCGCTCCAAGTAGTCAGCCATGACCGACTCGAGGGAGCTCGTGTCAGAATCGTTTGGTGTTGGAGCGGACTCGTTCGGTTCATCCATCTGGCCAGTATAGCTTCGAGGCATTTCTCTGGTTTCTGACAGCGAACCCGATGCGGGGAATTTCTGTCAACGGTCGCCTCGCCGATGTAAATCAGGTTAAGCTGAGACAATTCAATTCACGACCACCAATCTACCGCAGGAACATCATGTCCGAATCAGACGCGACTCCCGTACCAGAGCCTCCCACGAAAGAGGAGCTTCGCTTAGCGATGAAGGCGTTTCGGAAACGGCTCAAACTCACGCGACTGGATGAAGAGTCCCGACTGGGATACGGCCCGACCTCTTCCGGGAAAGCCTCTGCCGTGATGGCGATCACACCACCGGACCAGTACCCCAAAGCGATTTGGCGAGAACTCGCCAGCCAGGGAAAACTCAAACGCGAGTCTGGCGGGTTGTACTCGCTCGTTGAATAAAATCGGCGATCAGCGTTGATAGATGGGCAGCAATTGAAACGGCGACGTGAGCGAAAGAACCGCTAGCGATGTCGTGTAAGTTGATCCAAAGGCAGACTCGGCGCTTCGACCAGGGGGCCACGCGCCGGACGTCCAGCTTCGGCTTTGAGGTTCTGCGAAGCGAGGCAGAAATACACAACGATGTCGCCTGGCATCCGGACGGTACGCACATTCTGATTTCGAGAATGGATCCCTTTCGAGGTGTTCATCAGCTGTACTTGATTCCTCGGTTCAACCCCAAGCAAGAACGACGACTCCCAGGCCAGCCTGACGCCGACAACCAAGGGGCCGAATGGAGTCCGGATGGTTCACGCGTCTATTTCTCTACCGATGTGCCGAACGAAGATCCATCGGCCGAGAACTAACCCGCCATCTGCGGGCGCTGCGGACGATCAGGACGCGAGTCTTTTTCGCCGCCTGGTCGATACCCGCCGCCTCCTCCACCGCTGCGCCCGCCAAACAGGGTGGAGATACCACTTCGGAATTCCTCTTGAGACACCTCGTCGTCGCCGTCTTTGTCCAACGTTTTCAATCGATCCTTCATGGGGCTTTTAGCAAGTTCGTCGGCGGTCACTTTGCTGTCCTTGTTGAGATCGAGGCTCGCGAACAGGCTCATTGGATCAAAGCGGCTGTTGCCTCCACCACCACCACCACGCTGGCCACCACCTGGTCGGCCACCGGCTGCACGACCCGGATTGGCGGGGGCTTCCGTTTTCGCGATTGCAATGGCGGAAGGCTGGACCGTTTCGCCTTTGTCGGTAACGCAATAAAGGTGCTTGGTGCTGCGAAGAAACAGTCGGCCGTCGCTCACCGCAGGTGTTCCGCCGAAGGACTCTTTGTCATTGGTCACACGATTGACTGCCACTTGTTCCAGCTCACCACTTAGATCGAACACAAACATCTGGCCGCTGCCATTGAGGTAGAACATTCGGTCGCCAACGACAATCGGCGACGGGTAATCGAGTGATCCAAAGCGGCCGCCGGTTTGTTGCACGCCTTGTAAGCGAACTTGGTCAAGCTTCTCGCCGGACTTCGTGTCAACAATTGTTACGACGCCGCGAGAGACGAGATAGGCTTTCGATTGGTGCCGAACTGGCGATCCGAAACTTGCGGTCTCGTTGCCTGTCCAGACTGTATTTGAATCACTGACGTCACCAGTTCCTCCCATTTTGACGGCGATGCTTCCGCCACCGCGCCCTGTGAAGGCGAGCACTTGGTCTCCGTCGGTGATCACACTGGAATACGCGTGCTCGGCGCCCGTCGCTTCTGCAAACCAACGCATCTTTCCACTGGCTGGATCGAGTCCCCATAGTTCCTTCGCTACGCACATCACCAGATCGGTGCGTCCGCCATCCATCTTGACCAAGGTAGGTGTGCCCCACATGCCGTCGAGTCCTTCCGCCTCCTGACGCCATTTTTCTTCGCCCGTGATTTTATCGAGACCGATAATTGACTGACTCTCTGCTGACGCGGTCACGATGACAAGGTCTTCGTGAATGATCGGACTGGAGGACGAGCCCCATTTGGTGGGATCGGACTCCTTGCCAACGTCCGCTTTCCAGACGGGAGTGCCGTCCAAGTCAAACGCATGGACACCACTCTTTCCGAGGAAGGCGTAGACGTGCTTGCCGTCAGAGACAGGCGTGTGCGACGCATAGCCATGGGCCGTCACACCAACGCCTGAGTAAGGATCTTCTGGAAGCGTTGCCCGCACATCACGCTGCCACAGTTTTTCGCCCGTCTGGGCATCAACACAGACGACATGACGCATCAGATTCTTGATTTCACCTGGGCTCTCTTGAGTCAGTCCGTACCCCGAGTAGCAAGTCAGGAACACTTTGGAGCCAACCACGATCGGGCTGGATACGCCGGGGCCTGGCAGGGGGGTTTTCCAGGCGATGTTCGCGCGCGGTGACCACTGCGTTGGGATTTTCTCGGAGCCCGTCGCTACTCCAGATCCGCTTGGCCCGCGGAAACGGAGCCAATCATCTGCCACCGCGACGGAACATGCGACGAGAACCAATGGCAAAGCGAAATAGCGGACAAACGACATCGTGGACGCTCCGGAAAGAGAATTTGAATCGAGTCGGGCTAACGTACCACATCGGATGCGGTTTGAATCGATTCTAGCGATCAGTCCAGCACCTCTTTTTGCGCGGAATCCGTTGCATCGAGTCACGGCACCCTCCGCAGCTCAAGGTGGTAGCTGACTGCCTACACTAAATGGCCCTTCAACAACACGTGAACGAGAGAACGCATGCCTACGATCGATTTTGCCGGCTTGGAAATCGAATGCCAGCATCAAGACAATCTGCGAAAGGTGCTGCTCGCAGCCAAAGCGCCGCTGTACACGAAAATCTCTCGACCGATTCACTGCCGTGGTCTTGGCACCTGCGGGACCTGCGCCGTTGCAATTGACGGCGCGGTGTCAGAACCAACCGCGATTGAAAAGTGGCGATTGAATTTCCCGCCCCACAAAGCTGGATCGAATCTACGCCTTGCCTGCCAGTGTCGAGTGCTTGGTGACGTGCATGTCGTCAAGCATCCCGGGCTGTGGGGCAACCAGCGTCCCATCGCCAACGCCGATTCACGGACGTAGCATACCAATGCCCTTGACCAGCTCGATCATGTCAAACCAACGGAAATCATGTGGAGTCACCATCTAACAAACGCGTTCTCGTGTGCGGTGCGACGGGCTATGTCGGCGGGCGTTTGGTCCCCATTCTATTGGAGAAGGGGTTGTCCGTTCGATGTTTGGTTCGGAGCCCCGAAAAGCTTAAGGCCTTTCCCTGGTACGAACATGACCGTTTGGAGGTTGTTGAAGGGAATCTAGACGATCTGGAAACGGTTCGGTCTGTGGCCGATGGCATCGATGCCGCCTACTATCTGGTTCACGCCATGATCAGTGCAGGGGAAGACTACGCCCGGCGGGATCGAGAGCTTGCCGAAACATTCATCGAAGGGCTTAAGGGATCTAGCTGCCAGCGGATCATTTATTTGGGCGGCTTGGGCGAGCTCGGCCCCAACCTCAGCAAGCATCTGCAGAGTCGAGGTGAAGTTGCTGACATCCTTCACAAGAGCGATTGTCAGACCACCGTCCTCCGAGCGGCAATGATCATTGGCTCGGGTTCCGCATCGTTCGAAATCTTGCGCTACCTCGTCGAACGGTTACCGATCATGGTGACGCCAAAGTGGGTCAAGATGGAGACGCAACCGATTGCGATTCGCGATGTCCTGCGTTATCTGGTCGACTGCTTGGAAGTCCAAGAAACTGCTGGACGGACGATCGACATCGGTGGACAGAATATCTTTTCGTATCAAACGCTCATGCAGATCATGGCCAAGGCGCTCGGACTGCAACACCGCATCATCATCCCCGTGCCTGTTCTGACGCCCCGATTGAGTTCTGCATGGATCTCGTTGGTCACCCCCGTCAATGCAAAGATCGCGCGGCCGCTCGCAGAGGGTCTACGGAATCGGACCGTTTGCCGCAACGACGACGCACAGCGTCTGATGCCTGGTCCCTTGTTCGATGTCCACGATGCGATTGATGCCGCGCTCGGTAAACTGAAAGTCGGTGACATCGAAACGCGGTGGTCGACTGCTGGTGAGATGCCTGGCGATCCAGAATGGTCTGGCGGGACCGTCCTTCAAGACGAGCGTACGAAGGACATCGACGCTGACGTTCAAGCGACCTTTGCCGCGCTATCGAAAATTGGTGGAAAGAGCGGCTACTGGGGCGCGGATTGGCTGTGGTGGTTGCGCGGATTGATGGACAAAGCGATCGGTGGCCCAGGACTCCGACGAGGCAGAAGACATCCCGAGGAACTGAGCTATGGCGAGGTTGTCGATTTCTGGCGCGTCAGCGGCTACGAGCAAAACCGATTGCTGCGACTGCACGCAGAAATGCGTCTTCCGGGCACCGCCGAACTTGAATTCCGAGTCGAACCACTCAGCAACGGTCGCTCGCGTCTGATTCAAACCGCGCGTTTTCGCCCGAGAGGGTTACTTGGATTGGCATATTGGTACTCCGTGTGGCCACTGCACTTCTTCGTGTTCCCTCAAATGCTCAA
The DNA here is from genome assembly GCA_045110715.1 of Rubripirellula sp. GTDB lineage: Bacteria > Planctomycetota > Planctomycetia > Pirellulales > Pirellulaceae > Rubripirellula. The sequence goes on along the minus strand of JBGCGI010000001.1, from coordinate 20,488 downwards.
CGGCATCCAACGAGACGCAACACGGCAATGAACGCCTTTGAGGAGACGAAGATCAGTTCGTCGACACTTCAGCGCAAGTTTCTTCGCTTTCCCACAGCCGAACTTTGTAGGCGACAGCGCCAGTGCCTTCAAGGATTTGCGGGCAAATCTTCTCGAGGAAGTGCATCGCCATGTTCTCGGCGGTTGGATTCCGGTCAAGTTCGTAGACGCGATGCGGCTCTGAGGAGCGAATGGCTGCGAGACCGTTTTCGTCCTGTTTCCACAGGATGAAAGTGTGATCCCAGTGTTCGTCGATCCATCCGTTGACGCGTTGCTTCAGCATTTTGAAATCAAGAATCCGGCCGATCTCATCCTGAGCTTGCCCAGTGACATAGATCTCCAACGCATAATTGTGCCCATGGAGGTTTCGGCATTTTCCCTCATGCCCCACCAAGCGATGGCCGGCGCAAAAGGTAAACCGACGCATGATACTGAGATCCACAGATGAGCCTTCGAGTTGCAAAGGAATCGAATTGATTGCCGCTTGAATTGAATGCGGCTGTTCCAAATGTACCATAGGCGGTTGAACAGACTCTGCCCAGAGAAGGCAGCCATCTTCCGGCGTTGCCCCGATCGTGGCAAACTGCGGGCTTCTCTGACCCGAAGGACACAGTCACGATGCCCGAAACTCGACAAGCCAAACCTCTCTCTGTCCCAGCCACCGACGCCCTACGATTCCTGCCCGAAGGCCCAATCCCGCTTGGCGAAAGTCGCATGTCCTGGGTTGGCATTCAGCACGGCGCCGACGCGAAAGTGGGAAGTCTGAACTTGCTGGACCTAGCGACCGGCGAGAACGTGTCGCACGAACTGCCAGGACGACCAGGGTTCGCCTTTCCCTGTGATACGCCTGATACGTTCGTGGTCGGCTGTGAGCGCGAGCTTGGTTTGTTCAATACCAAAACCAATCACTGGCAATCTTTTTGCGAGGGCATCGATGCAGACGTGACCAACACGATCATCAACGATGGCTTGGTCTATCAAGACAATTTGATTTTCGGCACCAAAGACCTCGAATTCGCGACCAAAAAGGCGGGCCTGTACCTGTACCGAGGTAGCGATAAAAAATTGATTCGGTTACGTGACGATCAAATCTGCAGCAACGGGAAAGCGATTCGATCAAGTGAAGCGGGGTTGGAGTTGATTGACATCGATTCGCCAACTCGACAGGTGGTTTGCTATCCGATCGCCATCGAAGCAGGAACGCTGGGCGAACCCAAAGTCATCCTCGATCTGACGGACGATCCGGCTGTTCCCGATGGGGCGATCCTGACTCCGGATCAAACCGGAATCATCGTCGCGATGTTTCGCCCCGAGTTCGCCGAGCATGGTGAAACTCGTTTGTACGACATCGCAAGCGGCGAGCTGAAGTGTGTTTGGCAAACGGTCGGTTCGCCTCAAAATACGTGCCCTTCGCTGGTGCGCCACCAAGGCGCCCTCGCGTTGGTGATCACGACTGCCGTCGAGAATATGTCAGCGGAAGATCAGCAGAGATGCGAATCAGCAGGCCAGTTGTTCATTGGAGAAACCGACATCGCAGACACCGGCGATGATCTGACGAGCCGCTTCATCGTTCGCGGTTAGCGGATGGAGTGAGACACTGAGTCGCAAAGGTCGAGTCGGGCCAGGCATTCAAGATCACTCCAATCCGCGTTCATTGTCTTCTTTGCGGCTTGGAGCCTTGGCGTGAACCTTCTTCGAGCATCCGTGGGATTCACGCGTGTTGGGCTAGGGGCTCTGGGGGCGAAGGGCTTCACAGTCGATTCGACCTTCGCCGATGGACAAGACACTTTCGTCGTTGCCGATCTGCCAAATCGATGGGGTATGATTGATCAGCCGCTGCCTGATCGGCTCCGGCAAGTCCTCCACGAGAAAACCGCGATCGAACCCTTCCTGCTCCGGCCCCAAGTCCACGTGTAGCTCCGGGAGCTGCTCCAATAATTTCGCCAGGGACTCAAGATCAACTTCGCTGTCGTGCAGCTTCAGTACTCTCAGCGCGTAGGACAGCGGCAGCATTTCTCCAAGCTCGGAATCCAGCTTCCAACCGGACAGATTCAGGATTTCAAGGTTGCCCGATTCCAGGATGGGACGGAGCCGAGCTGGATCCACTTTGACGCCGGCCAAGTGCAATTCGGAAACCTGACGCAGTTCGCCAAGTACGCGTGCAGCGGTTTCGTTGAATGCCACTCGGTTGAGTGACAACCTTCGCAAGGAAGAAATCCGCGAGAGCCATTCCATTGTGCCGAAGGAGATCGCCGTGTCGTCGAGGTTCACGTCCCACACGAATTGGAGCCGTTGCCAATGCGAGGTGACGTCATCATCGACGTCGCCGCCTGGCACTGCCAACAAGTTCAGTCCAGTAAAGCTGCCGATTTTTTTGAGTTTCTCGCGAGAGACCGACGAGTAGGCCAGAGTCAGTTGGCCGATGTCCTTGCATTGCAGAACCTCGTCGAAGACATCGTCTCCCAAGTGCCGGCCTCCGGCTGCGAACCAACGCAATTTTCGAAACCCGCCAACCCGAGCATCCTTGGGCCATGGTTTTTCAACGGCAAGGCCATAGAACGATCTGGCGTCGCGGACTTCTAGTCGCTTGGCGGTCTTCACCATCCGCACACCGGTGCTCAAGGAGGGCGTGCCGTAAACTCTGACGTCCGTCGCCTGCTCCAGCGTTTTCAGTTCGACGTCTCGAAGCTTGGTTCCCGCGGTCAGGTCGCAGGCGATCAACTGCGACGCGTCCGCCTTCAATGATTCGAGGTTTGGAAAGTGTTTCAGGAGCCACCCCATTTGATCACCTTTCAATGGAATCGTTGAGATGCTCAGGCTCTCCAGTTGTTCCAAGCCATCGAGATGTTTCACTCTCGAAAAGGGAATGCTGCAACGCGTGAAATGCAAATGTCGTAGGCGATCATTGCTCGACAGCGACTTCAGGTCCAAGTCCTGCAGCGGCAAGCCCGTCAATTCAATCGTCGACGGTCCAGCGTTCTCACCAAGACTACGAATCCAAACTTGACATTCGTCTGGATCTGTTTCGACAAACTTTTTTTCGCCCAGCGACCCCAGCTGAAAGGCTCCCAGCTTGAACGTGCGCAGGTTGGGGACGTTGCTGAGTTCCAGTTTTTTTAGGTCTGGCGAGTAACAGCCAAACCCCTGCATGCTGGTCACTCCATCGAGTACCAAATCTTCCATCCAAGGCAGGCCGGGAATGTACTCACCCCGCCCAAGCACCTCCTCGAAACGAGTCAGGCCCTCATCCAGATGCGCTAACCGCGGCAAGTTTCGGAGCACCAATCGATGCTTTTGATTTCGATCCAGCTGCAGGTACTGCAAGCGGGGAAGGTTCGACAGATGCACGTCAATGCCTTCTGCATTCATCTTTGACGAGAAGCGAGTCACGCCAAGACGCTCGAGCATTGGCCAACCATCGATCGTCAATTGATCGCCTTGCCCATCCGGAACTCTGGCCAAAAAAAGCGACTTCACTCGCCGATGCCAATCTGGCGTTCCCAGGTCAGCCGCCAACAAAGGTGTTCGTCGGAAATCGACTGAACGCAGGAGTTCCAGGTGATCCAATCGACGGACTTTTTCTGCATCCAGGTTTGTCCGTGACAGCCTTAGGTGTGCGAGCCATTTCATCTGGGAGATGGCCTGCATTTTTCCATCGTCCAGCTTCACTTTGTCCAAATGCAATGCAGCAAAATGAACGTTCTTTGGAAGCGGTGCGATCGAATCAAGATTCACCTCGCTGTCGCTAATGTCCAATGTCACGATGGTTGGCAGGTGACCGACGGAACGAACCACATCGTCGGTCGGACGAATCAAATAGGCTTGTCGCAGCCTTCGAAAGGAATGCACCATGCCCTTGGGGATCTGGCCGGAAATGACTTCGGGCACCCAGCTAGACAGGTAGTAGTTGCCATAGCGAGATAAGCTGCGTCCAAGCCGCTGATGCTGTGCTGCGATTCGATACTCAAGCGCCAACGCGATCATTGGCACGATCAGAATGGCACCTGCGATCCCAACATCAAACATCGCCTGAGTCAGCTTACGGTTGCTCGCGTAACTGGTCTGGCGATTGCGAAATAGGAAAAAGAAGAAGACCAGCAGCGAGATGCTCAGCGCGATCCCCATGTTCGCGGCCAACTTTGCTGTCGACCAATACCTTTCTTGCAACCCTTCCTCGGATGGATACTGAATCCAATAGCGAAGCGGCCAACCTGCCATTCGCGGCATGTTCTGGGAAATCAGGTAAGAACCCGTCGCCTCGACATCGATCACGCCGCGCCATTGGCCTGCGACGTTGGCGTACTGGTACGGGAGGTTCAAGATCCCCATCACCAAAATCACGGTTGCCGCCAAGACAAGACCGCCAGCTCGCACCTTCAACGGCGCCTTCAAAAAGAACGAATCTCCTGTCATGCGAGAGTGGCTCAATGTGTCGAAAGGTCTGGTCCAATCAGGTCAGTCGTCTAACAACATACCACAGCCATCCCGTCATGCCCCCAAATCCGCTTTTTCGTTGCCCTCATCGTCGTATCGATTGAATGCGAAATAGATGTAGGGGACCGGCAGACACGGCAGCAGCAGCAAGAAGAACGTGCCAATGATGAAGGTGAAGGCGATCGTCAGCGCCACAAAGGCGAGCCAAAGCCACCAGGTATCTCGCCACAGTCCAAGCATTTGTTTCATTGATTTATCCCTTCCTTCATTCGATCAGCCAGCGGTCGAGCTGGACAGTACTCTGGTTCAGCAACCTGCCATCGCCGGTGGCCTCGAGCTAGCGGATTACCAATGACGCGAGTTCGGACGGATTCAAAGCAACGTTATCTAATACAATGGTGCGGCGATGCCGGATGCATCGACCTGCCAGGGCATCCACACGATCAGAGGCGTCTCGACTTTCAAGTCGCTCTTTCGCGGCGGGATTTCTGTTTCGTCCAATTCGATTCGATCCGTATCGTACTCTTCTTTCAGGGTATCGATGTCTTCCTCGAGCGCTTCGTTCAGCTCATCGCGATCGTCCTCAAGCACACGCATCGCATCTTCGGCTCGGCGGACATCGTCACCCTGCTGCGTCGCGTAGCCGACTCCTCTCGCCACCGTCGAGACCCCCGTGCGTCTTCCTCCTAAGAACCCGCCCAACAAGGCTCCCAAGATTGAGGATCCCGCTGAAATCATCGAAGTCCGGCTTTGACCCTTCTCGCGTTCGATGCGATCAGCAGCCGTTTGCATCTTCTTTTCGAGTGATTTGAGTTTCGACTCGTACTTGTCTCGCAGTTTGTCGATTGCCTCGTCACGCTGCTCGTGAATCAGATGTCGAAAGTGTGCCTTTGCATCGCTTTCGTCACCAACGGGCGCGTACCCCTTGGCCAGCGGCGAATTGTACAGCGTGACGCTGCAGTGGCGATACAAGTAATCCTTGTACTCTGACTTGTACGTTCGGTATTTGCCTTTGCTGAGCAGTTCATCGGGCAGCGCAGAAAAACGGTAGTCTTCCTCTGGTTCTTCCAACAACTCCACATCACTGGGGAGAACTTCGCTGGATTCCCACCCGTCATCGGGAAAGCCGCGATAGCAGGGGATGATCCGTTTGGCATCTTGCCAGGAATCCAAGTTAGCCGTCTTGCGGATGAAGTGCATCGATCCTTCCGCATACAGGGCTGGCCGATACACCAGCTTCGAATCTTTCGCAGCGCGAAGATTTGCGCCAATGAATCGCTCTTCGATCCCAGCGGGAACAACCGGCCGCTGTGGCTCTTCGGGTTCACTCGCAGCGGAGGCCGCGTCGCCGCTCGGTCCAGTCGCCGCCAAAGCCGCTTTCTTGTCTTTCATCAAGTCGCTGATCTGGCCGCGCGCCAGCGGTCCGGCCAGAAAAGACATCGCCCAGCGTGTTTGGAAGACCGTTGGAAAACCATCGTGAACGTTGTTCATCAGAAAGACTCGATTGCCGAGTCCTGCCAACACTTGTTCCATCTTGCCACGGTCAAACTTTTGCCCTGCCTGCCCCGCGGCGCCCTCGAGTCCTTCCAACACGCGCGCCTTGTCACGCTCCGTTTGCAGCCGTCCTAAAAACCAAGTTCCAATGTTGGACAAGCCTTTGTAGTCCAAGTCGACTGGATTCTGCGTGACCAATGTGATCCCCAGACCAAAGGCGCGTGCCTGTTTAAGCAGCGTCAGCATCGGAGGCTTGGAAGGCGGGTTCTTGACGGGTGGGAAATAGCCAGCGACCTCATCCATGTAAAACATCGCGCGCAGCGAACTGGTTCCCTGCTGCGTTCGCATCCAGGCCACCAATTCGTTCAACAGGATGGTGACAAAGAACATTCGTTCGCTGTCGTTCAAGTGGGCAATGGACAGAATTGTCAGCCGAGGTTTGCCTTCGGGAGTGTGCAGCAGACGCTTGATCGACAATCCTTCGCCTTCCAGCCAGGACGCGAAGGCGGGGGATGCGAGCAAGTTATTCAAACGCATCGCCAGCTTGCCGCGATCGGATGCTGACATGAACGAGTCCAGATCGACGACCCCGATCCGTTTGATTGGCGGCGATTGGATCAGACGAATCAATTGTCCAATGCCAACATTCTTGCCTTCGGTCCATTGATGACTCAGGATCGAAGACAGCAAAATGTGCTCGGGCGAGGTCATGGGATCGGCATCGATTCCCATCAGCGTCAACAATCCCGAGACCGCGCCAGTGACGCGATCGCCGATCAATTCGGTGTCGCCGCGAGCTTCCGGCGGCGGTGCGTCGAAGCTCTTCAGCACCGTCATTGGCAAACCGATGTTGCTGCCGGGCGTGTAGATTGCGACGTCGACAGCGTCTTTCAGTTTTTGAATTCGCTGGCCATCTTGTCCCCACGAAGCCAGGCCGTCTTTCCAGAGTTTCGCTTTTTGCTGCCCCAGTTCATCAAGCGTCACGCCTTTGCGAGTCGCTTCCCCCTCCTCAAGCCACTCTTGGAAGTCACTCGGTTCCAAATCGGGAAACGTCAGCATCAAGTTTGCAAGATCACCCTTGGGGTCCACGCAGATTGCGGGAATCCCATCGATGGCAGCTTCTTCCAGAAGCGATAGGCACAGGCCGGTTTTTCCGCTGCCGGTCATTCCCACGCACATCGCATGGGTGCAGAGGTCTTTGGCATCGTACATCAACAAGTCTTCGGTCATCTCGTTACTGTCCAGATCGAAATGTCGACCTAGATAGAAGGAGGCGAGTTTTTCGAAGACATCAGGTGATGGAACGTAGTCAGATGATGTGGTCATGAGTGATGCAATGATCTGGCTTCGAGAAATCTGTCAGAACGATGTCTTATGTTCTACCCGAAAGATGGGCGGTCGCGGACCACGGGCGACGGCGCTATCATGTTGTCTTGCCGAGATTGCCCGTCGTCCGCACAAGATTATTTTCATGCTAGATCTCTACGACAAAGTCCAAGACGCGTGCGAGAGAATTCGTCGCGATTTCAGTCAGACACCACGTGTGGGAATCATTTTGGGCACAGGCCTGGGAGGTATCGTTGACGACATCGATATCGAGGCAACCATTGACTACGGGGACATTCCCCACTTTCCGACTTCGACGGCGACGAGCCATCGAGGGCGACTGGTGTGCGGGCAACTTGCTGGCGTACCCGTCGTGGCCATGGAGGGCCGTTTTCATCTTTACGAAGGCTATCCGTTGAAGCAGATCACGCTTCCGGTACGCGTCTTCAAAGAGTTGGGAGCGGATCTGATGATCGTCAGCAACGCCTGTGGGGGGCTGAACCCCTATTACAACGGCGGCGACATCATGGTCATCGAAGATCAAATCAACTTGCTAGGCGACAATCCGTTGATCGGAATCAATGACGATCGCTTGGGGCCACGCTTTCCTGACATGTGCGAACCCTACGATCAACAGTGGATCGATCGCACCATCAAGATCGCCCGCGACCGTGGCATCGGTATTCACAAGGGGGTGTTCGTGGCGGTGGCCGGCCCAAACCTGGAAACCCGAGCCGAGTATCGATTCCTGCGCACGATCGGGGCCGATGTGGTCGGAATGAGCACGGTGCCGGAAACGATCGTGGCGGTGCACTGCGGACTCAAAACGATTGGCCTCAGTGTGATCACGGACATGTGCCTGCCAGATGCGCTCAAGCCGTCCAACGTGGAGGAGATCATCGCCACCGCAAACGCAGCCGCTCCCAACTTGGTTTCGATCGTCAAGGGCATTGTCCAGGAGTCCGATCAGACTCGCGTCGCATGACTCCGATGGCAACAGGATGCTGGCCTAGCTCCGCGGAACTTGAAAGCGTTTTCTATGAACCCCGATCAGCTCCAGCCTGAAGTCTCTGATGCGGTCGATTTCGTTCGCACGCTTTGCGATTTAAAACCCCAGGTCGCGATCATCTTGGGAAGCGGCCTTGGTGGTTTGGCCGATCTGATTTCGGATGCGACTGCGATTCCTTTTGGATCGATCCCTGGCTTTCGAACGTCGTCGGCAAGCGGACACCGGGGCCAGTTGATTCTCGGACAGCTTGAAAGGATTCCCGTGATCGCGATGGCAGGGCGATTGCACCGTTACGAGGGTTGGACGAACGACGAAATTGCCTTTCCGCTGCAAGTCATGTCGGCACTGGGCGCGAACCGCTTGATCGTCAGCAACGCTGCAGGCGGTGTGAATCCAAAGCTACGCGTCGGCGATATCGTTGTGATTCGCGATCACATCAATTGGATGGGTGGAGGGTTTCGTTGGAACCGAAATTTTGACGTGCTCGCCCCTTATCGGACCGAGTTGTACGACGAAGAAATGTCCAAGTTGGCGATTCGTACGGCCGTCGCACAGAACTTCAACGCGTATGAGGGGTCTTATTTGGCCACTCTGGGGCCTACTTATGAGACTCGCAGTGAGTATCGAATGATGCGAAAAATCGGCGCTGATGTCGCGGGAATGAGCACCGTACCGGAGGTTTTGGCAGCTTCCCGTCTGAATATGCGTATTTTGGGACTGTCGATGGTCAGTAATGTCGCCAGTCCTGATATCGCCGTCAGCGCCAATCATCAAGAAGTGCTGGAGGCGGGAAAGGCCGCAGAGGTTAAGATGGAAGGGATCGTCCGCGGCGTTTTAAGTTCACTTCATTAAGCCACAGCAAAGTTTCGGTTCTTCTGCCCTTCTTCGATGTCCAAGACTCCTAACCCAAACACGACTCAACCTACTGTCGTCAGTAAAGGTGGTGTGTATCAGTTCTCGATGCAAGAATTGACACCTGCTGAACTGCGGCTGGCGATTCACGGAGTTCCGATCTCGGAAAGCGACGAAAAACTAACGCAGGTTGAGGTGTTTGGTGTCGCGGGACAACAGAACGCGCTGATGCGACTGGACCATCCGGTCAGAATGCAGTTGGAGGGTCCACTGGGTGATTACGCGTTTGCCTACAACGCTCAGGCTGACATCCGATTGACGGGGTCTGTCGGTCAGGGAGTTGGCGAAGGGATGATCAGTGGTGCTGTTCGGATTCGCGGGAACGCAGGCGTTGGTTCCGGAGTCGCCATGCGTGGTGGCACGTTGGCAATCTACGGATCGTGCGGCGATCGCTGTGGTGCGGGAATGCGAGGCGGCGGAGTTTTCGTTCGCGGCAGTGTCGGTGATGAGACCGGCGTCGGCGCTTTGGGCGGAACTTTGGTGATCGGCGGTGATGCGGGAGAGAATCTCGGCGACGCAATGAATAACGTCACGGTGTTTCTGCGCGGCAAAGCCAAGAGTTTGGCGCCAGGTGTGACCGAAGCTCCGTTGCGCAAACGAGAGGAGCTTCGACTTGGGCTGTTGCTGATCAACGCTTCGATTCGTGGCGATGCCAAAGATTTTCGGCGGATCGTGCCCGAAGCGATGCTGGAATCCGAGCAGTCGCAGCGCGGCGAACTCAATCCCAAGTGGCGATAGGTTGGAATGAAAGATCGGCTGCAACAACTCTGCTTTCTACCACCTCCGGCTGGCCAACTTTGGGCCGGGCCGCCGATGCGGTCTCATGCGCAGACGATTGCACGAAGCGACGGAACCAATGTGCGAGTCGAACTGCCTTTGTTTTGGTACAACCCGCCTTGGCACGAAGTCGCCCTTGAGACTGCCGACTTGATCGCCAGCAACGTCGCGGAACTCGGCGTCACGGTTTCTTCTCTTCGCAGTGACCTAGCGCGACCTGATGAAACGCCGACGCTGCACGCGACGGCCGCGGACGACGGATCTCCCATTCGGCTTCCGCGGATGGTGCCCTATCGGCCAGAACGTTACGGCCTGAGTGATTTGGATTTCGATGGTGCCAAGATCATCGATGTTCGCTTGGCCGTCGGCCGCGATGACTCTGGTCGCTTCGCCTATTCCCCAGAACAAATCGAACGCTGGGAGGACACGCCAGCGAGTGAGCCTTTGGCCGGCGGTGGTTGGGTCGCAGCTGCAACGTTTCCACCCGACGTGATTTCGCTCCAACACCTGACCAGCAAACTTGGGCAACTGCGCGCGTTGTCGCCGGAAGCCGCTGTCCTGGTTTCGATCAGTCCTCATCGTCTTCATTCCGAGATTCCCTCGGTGCTGGCAAACGAACCCGACGGATTGATCATTCGCATGAACGATCTTGATCTTTCCGGACTTCAGCTGGCAAGGCTAACTCAGCATGCTCGCGTGATTTGCCGTGAAGCGGGGCATCCCGATCTCCCGCTCTGGATCGCGCCGGGGCAAGTCACTGCCGAGGACGCTGTCAAGCTTTTGCAATTGGGGGCCTCCGCCGTCGCCATCGATCACTGGGGCCATGAGTTCATCGATGCGGCGAATCAGCAGAGCGGGCAGTCATCACTGGGTGGCTACTCCACCGGTGTCGGCCAGAGTTTCGTCTATGACTGGATTGATCACGAACTGGCGCCTCAGGTGGAACGCGTCCAAGGGTTGCTACATTCGACGGAACGTCTACCAGCAGGCTCGCGTCTGGCCAGTCTGTCACCGAAATGGTCCAGCACGCTTGGGATTCCAATGCTCGAGTCGATTGACTTTGACTGACCCGATGAAATCGACGGCCATCTTCCGCTCGACCATCAAGTCCTCGATTGCCATGCGCGTCCTGACGGTTTGCTTCACCAGCCTGCTTTTGGTTCCAGCATTGTTGGCGGCCGAGCCAACGGTGTATCTCACCAAGACACCTGACGCTCGCGCTACCGCGCTGAAGTCATCCCCCTGGATCGACTTGATCAAACGCGAGATCCCGCCGCTGAAGCATAAACCGAAAGGCCACCTGCCAATGATCATGTGGCATGGGGTGGGCTTCGAACCGCTGGGCAAGCAACCTTTGAAAGTGCTTCGTGACCGAGGGCTGTGCCAGCACCTTCAGCTCTCCGACCACATGATCCCTGCTGCCAAGGCGTTGCAGCGGGAGAAGATGCCTGTGATCCTGATGGAGGGCCGCACGGATCACTGGCCCTATTCACTTGCCAAAGATCCGACCCACTGGCCGCACGATTTCGATGCGACCTACTTGCGAACGCGATACGCCCAAGAAGAGTCGGATTCACAGTGGCACGGTGCTTGCCTGCTCCGGACAGCGGGTTGGAAGGTGCTGGAAAAGAACACTCGAGAAACGCTGACGAAGTTCCGCGATGCGGGCGTCCAGGTCGACGCGGTGCTCGTCGACTATGAAGGGGATCCCTATCCCTGGTCGCATCTTTTCGAGCAAATCAAACATTGCAAACGCTGCCGCAAAGAACTTCCCACCGAGATCATTCACGACAAGTCGGCATGGAGAACATTCTGTTGGAAGCAGTATCTCGATCTGTACGATCAGCACTTTGCGAAGGCGGTCCGCGAGGTCTTTCCTGATTGTCTGGTCACCAATTGGCACGTGGTCTATTCAGGTCAAGTTGTTCCCGTACGATACTTCGTTCGCGATGTCCAACTCCCCTTCTTGCAGCCGAAATTCTTCAATGCCACCAACCCCATCGCCTATGGAAGCGATCTGGTGTGGCATGAACAATGGAATCCAGGTCACAACATCACGCGAAAGTCGGTTGACGACTTTTACGCATTCCAAATCAAGCACCAAGTGATGGCGGATCGAAAGAATCGCCTTGCCGTGAACGCCGAAAAAGTGCGTTCGATTCCCTGGGTCGCTCGCGTCTGCCGGATCAACATTGATGACCAACGCCCCTTGCCGGTAATGAGCCGCTCGGAGTATCGAAAGACGCTGGTCGAACTCTGGCAGCAAGAACGCGTTCACTCCATGCAGATTTTCAATCCCATGCAGGATGGCTACGAAGAACTTGCGCTGACGGAAGTTCAAGACGCGGTGGCAGCCTACGATGCGATGCTGTCCCAAGATTGAAAGTTCCAACGCCTATTCTGATTCCGCAGTCGCAGGACTTGGAACCGTGAGCGCTTTCGGTGGAGTCTCGCGATCCGGCGTGTCTAGAGCGGGGCTCGGTTCGTGGCCGTCTACTTTCGCGTCCACTTGCTGTGTCGTTGGTTGAACACGCTTCGGGACAGCGACTTGCTCTCGCACTGGCTCGGACGGTTTCTCGCGGGTGAACCATTGCAGCAAGCGTGAACGCAGCGATGGGTTGCTGTAAAACGCGAATGCAGGCAGTCCAAGAAAGAAGAACACCAGGAAGGCTAGGTTCAACGCTTTTGTCGGTAGACCACGTCCGCTGGCCGGTTCGCCGTTCGTCCGGATCGCGACTTTCGACTGGGGGGCGAAGTACTTTCCTAGCACATTGATTCGGGTTGCCGCGGTCCACTGAGCCTCGGTGAGACGTTCGTGATACACCTCGGTGTCGTGCGCGACGTTTCCAGCCCTCACGGCCTCCTCAAGCGTTTCCAGGCTGAACGGGCCATGCGAAACCTGGTCGTGATGCCTGAGGTACCAGCCAACATCGGATGTTGCGGTCGAGACAGGCGGACGTGACTGAGGTTCCTCCGCTGGCGACGTCGGCGGTTGGGTCGATTGGGCGGGCGGCGGCGAAAGCGAAGCGTTGTAGGTCGCTCGTTTCCCGTCGTCGATTAGCGTGAGCCTCGCCAGAGAAACTTGATTCGAGAGTTGCTCGGCGAGCGCGGCATGCTGACTGTTGGCCAACCCATGCAAAAATCCCAACTGTCGGTCGGCCGCCGCATCGATCGCCTCCTCGTCGCTCTCGAACAGCGTCAGGCCGAGCAGCCGGTAGTGATTCGGAGGCTGCTCTTCTGGCGGAATGCCAAGCCATTTGTGTAGGGGATCAAACAAAGGACTGATTCCAATTCGACTGCGTCGGCCCGTCTATCGGAACGAGTCCTAAAGCTCCAGGAACAGACGCGCGGGGTCTTCGATGACTTCTTTGATTGTTCTCAGGAAGCCGACAGCTTCGCGGCCGTCCACCACACGATGATCGTAAGTCAAGGCGACATACATCATCGGGCGAATCACGACTTGACCATCGACTGCCATGGGACGGTCTTGAATGGAGTGCAATCCAAGGATTCCACTCTGCGGCGGGTTCACGATTGGCGTGCTGAGCAGCGAGCCATAGATTCCACCGTTGCTGATGGTGAAGGTGCCTCCGATCAAATCGTCCGGCTGCAGCTTGTTCTCACCGGCTTGGCGAGCGAAATCTCCGATCGTTTGCTCGACGTCTGCAAACGACATGTTCTCGACATTCCGCAGGATGGGCACGACCAGTCCTTTGCCACCACCAATCGCGATGCCGATGTCCTGATAGTGGCGAAACACGATGTCATCGCCTCGGATCTCGGCGTTGATGGCTGGATAGCGACGCAGGGCTTCGACGGCCGCTTTGGCGAAGAACGACATGAACCCTAACTTCACGCCGTGCCGCTCCAGAAACCGATCTTTGTACTTCTTGCGAATCGACATCACTGGTTCCATGTCGATCTCATTGAAGGTCGTCAGGAGGGCGGCCGTTTGCTGGGCTTCGACCAGACGTGCGGCGATTGTGCGACGCAGCATGCTCATCGGTTTGATTTCTTCGCCACGGTGGGCCGGACGATCCGGAATCAAACTAGCGCTCGCTGTTCGGCGCGAAGTCGCAATCTGCTTGCTGGCCGCTGGCGCTGGTGCAGGAGTGGCGGGACGGTTCTTCACGAACGCCAACACGTCTTCTTTCAGCAGGCGTCCACCCGGCCCGCTGGCGGTCACTTGGCTCGCTTCCAGCCCATGTTCTTCCAGCAATCGCTGGGCAGCTGGCATCACAAACGACTCGCTCGAGCCGCCACCATTGGAGGAAGCCGGTTCCGCTGCTGGGGATGATCCACCCGCCGGTGCGGGGGCAACGCGAATGGTGGCGATCAGATCACCAATGTTGGCAAATTCATCGCTGTTCTTCTGGATTCCCTCCAGGAAGCCTGCGGCGGGCGCGGGGATTTGGACCGAAGCTTTCTCGGTTTCGATCTCGACGAGGTCTTCTCCCGAAGCCACCCAGTCGCCTTCGGCTTTCAGCCACTGACCAATTTGGACTTCGCTGATCGACTCACCCACCGTGGGGACTTCGACTTTGATGATTTCGCTCACGAGAGTTCTTGCGTGCAACAGGAAAAGGTGTATTGAAAACAGACACCCTCAAGATACCGACATGGCCGATGAAAGTCAGTGCCAGACAAAATACCTTGCGCGGTTAGTCCGGCGAATGCGACTTTTCGGGACCTACCGATGAAAACTGCCGAGACGGTCACAACCGTGTCGCCAAGCGACTCTGCAGGCAAAAACGACGATGGACTCATGAATTCTGGTGCCAGCGTTCGACGATTCAGATGTGTAGACCTCCAATGGACAGATTGTCCTTTTTTCAACCACTTGCCGGAGCAGCCAAAGCATGTCTGATTCTGACAACGGGCACCCGATCCAAGTTGCGGTGGTCGTTCTGCTCTTAGTGGGCGGTGGTTGGTACTTCTTCAAGCATTATCAAATCGATGGACTTGATGGTGTCTCGGTCTATCCAAAGAGTGGTCTGAGCGACGACGGCACGTTCGTCAGCTACCAAGACTCCCCGTCGGTTTTCACCGCTTCGACGCTGCCGACGGGCCCCCTCACGACGCCCGTCTCTGCCGAAAACCCGTTCGCAGCAGCGGAAGGCCCGGCTGATCGAGACGCCACGGCAGTTCGCGCTCCACAGACGAAGTCTTACCGAAACGTCAAAATCGCGTCCTGGGCGTTGGATGGGTTCGGTCCTACCAAGTTGGCCAACAATCTAGCTCGGCAGAATGTGGCCAAAGTGATACGCCAATTTGATGTGATCGCTTTGCAACAGATCGCTTCGATCGAACGAGACCTTGTGCCGAGACTGGTCGAGACGATCAATCAAGGCGATCGCCGCTACGACTTTGTGATGGGGCCGTCGACGGGGCCAACGAATCGCCAAGAGCAACTCGCGTTTGTGTTTGACACGTCCCGGTTGCAGGTTGACCGGCGAGAAACCTACACCGTGGAAGACCCGCAGAATCAAGTCACTTTCGATCCGTTGGTTGCCTGGTTTCGCACCATCGGACCGCCTCAATCACAAGCCTGGACGTTCTCTTTGGTCAACGTGCGAGTCGACTTGGCTCGTGCTCCTACCGAGGTCGCGATGCTGCCGAAAATGCTCGCGGCGATTCACGCCGACGGCCGCGGCGAGGACGATGTGATCATGACCGGACTGTTTCAAGCCGACGACGCCTACCTCTTGCCCACAATGGGGAAAGACTCGACGAGCGCCGCAGTGAAAAGCTATCCGACGGACATCTTCGGACGCTATCAGACGACCAACATGCTGATCGAGAAAGCCACCACCTCGGAGTTCCTTGGTCGCGGCGGCGTCTTCAACTACATGCGGCACTTCAACCTCACTGTCGCAGAGGCCGAAGCGGTCACCAGCCATCTACCGATCTACTCTGAGTTCACCGCTTGGGAAGGCGGACGACTGCAGTAGCGGGCTCGGTTTCCCGGTCGCTACTTCTTCTGAACGAGACTGGCGCGACTGGGGTCGTGATCTGGATTCACCGAAGGCATTTGAGCCCCGACGGATTCTCGCCACGCGTGGAGGTTGCTACGCATCTCGTTGACCTTCGCAGGCAGTTTCTCTGCCAGATCTTTTTGTTCGCCCAGGTCGTTCGCCAAGTTGAATAATCGAACGCTTTGATCCTCATGAAACTCGATCAAGCGGAAGTCGCCTGATCGAATTGCACTGTAGGGACTGTCTCCACCGGCGTGGTAGTGGGGATAGTGCCAATAAAGATTTCGCTTCAACGTCGCATCGGCATTTCGCAAGAGCGGTTGGATGCTGCGTCCATCCATTGACGCGTTGTGCGCTACGTCACCCTCGATCGCAAGCATGTCCAACAAGGTCGGGTAGTAGTCGGTCGTCATGATCGGTTCGTCGCACACGCTCCCCGCTTGAGTGACTCCTGGCCAATGAATGATGGTCGGCACGCGGACGCCTCCTTCGTACGCCGAGCCTTTACCGCGACGAAGGGGCAGGTTCTCGGTGAACCCATCGTGCTTGCCGTAGCGTTGAGTCAGACCACCGTTGTCGGACGTGAAGATGATGACCGTGTTGTCCGCCTGACCTGAATCTTGAATTTGACTCAGCACACGCCCAACACTCTGATCCAAGCTCTTGACCATCGCCGCGTAAACGGGATTGGTGTGAGTCGCATTGGCGTCCACTTTCGACTCAAAGTACTTCACCAAGTCATCGCGTCCTTGAATTGGAGTGTGGGG
The DNA here is from genome assembly GCA_045110715.1 of Rubripirellula sp. Classification (GTDB taxonomy): domain Bacteria; phylum Planctomycetota; class Planctomycetia; order Pirellulales; family Pirellulaceae; genus Rubripirellula. Next base: position 3,755 of record JBGCGI010000001.1, on the reverse strand, counting down.
AACGTTGTAGGCGAAGTACAAAAAGAATGGTTGCTCGTCGGTCTGTTCGATGAACTCACAAGCGCGATCGGTCAACCAATCGGTCAGGTAGTTCGTGCCCGCCTTGGAGGTCACACCGCGCTTCAAGTAATAGCCCTTGGTGCCTTGGGGGCGTGAAAACGAGACATCAAATCCCTGACTGAGTGGTTGTGTCGTTTTGACATCTGGTCCACTCTTGGCGTTCAAGTGCCATTTGCCAACGTGAGCGTTCCGGTATCCCGCGCTCTTCATCGCCTCGGCAATCGTCACGTGGCGTGACTCCAATTGCTTGGTCCAATCGGGGATCAAGAGTTTTGCGAACGGACGATTCTGTCCCGCGATGAAATCCGTGCAATGCAGGCGAGCTGGATACATCCCGGTCATCACCGAAGCCCGAGTTGGTGAACAAACGGTGCAGGCAGCGTACGCGTCGGTGAACTTCATGCCTCGCTGTGCGAGCGCATTCAGGTGAGGCGTCTCATAAAGGTCACTGCCAAAACATTCCAAGCCGGTCCAGCCTAGGTCATCCGCAAGGAATAAAACAACGTTTGGACGCTCGGCGTGGCACTTTTTTACTGACGACAGCGAAAACAGCACTGCGATGGCGGCGAGCGTGAGCAGAAGGCGATGGTTCATGACCAGTGTCCCGAGTAGCGATTGATCTAGCCACGAATTCTAGTCGTCTTCTCATTTGGCGTGGGAATTTTCGTTCAGATGAAAATCTAGCCCAGGTGCACGCAGAACGGGTCGTCCAAGTACATTGGTGGCGTCCCAATTTCCCAGCCGTTCACACTCCCAGATGAATCGCGATGCTGCCAACCACGTTCCGTCGATCGTTTTTCGTTCGAATCACTGCCGCACTTACTCTACTTTTGCTCTGTTCCACGAGCTACGCGCAGCTTCCACTCGCCGATGAAAATCTTGTGTTTGGCGAGCAAGACGGGATGCTCGCTGTCGAAGCGGAACATTTTTTCCAGCAAGCCGAAACCGAACAACGTCAGTTCTACCTGGTCACTGCTGACAGCACGCCATTGGTAGAGCCGGACGGGGATCCGCCGCACGTTGGCGGCGCCAGCGGAGGTGCTTACTTAGAAATCTTGCCGGACACACGGCGTACCCATGCAGACAAACTGATCACTGGCGTCAACTTCTCGCCGCAAGCCGGCAAGATGGCGGTGCTGTCCTACAAAATTCACGTCAAGAACTCGGGGCGGTATTACTTTTGGGTACGCGCCCACTCAACCGGCGGTGAAGACAACGGGTTACATGTGGGGATCGATGGGACATGGCCCGACTCAGGGCAGCGTCTGCAGTGGTGCGAAGGAAAGCGAACCTGGCGTTGGGAGAGCAAGCAACGCACCGAGAAAACACACTGTGGTGAAGCTCACAAAATCTTTATCGACATTGATGAAGGGCCTCACACCATTCACTTCTCGATGCGAGAAGACGGATTCGAGTTTGACAAATGGTTGATGACACGAAATCGCGAGTTCGCTCGTCCCGACGACGCTGGCCCAGCCACGCATGTTCAAGCAGGCCAGGCTCCCAAGCCCTACCGACTGGTCGCAGCACCAGCACAACCACCCGCGAAGCCTCCGAAAAAGGAAGCCGCCGCTGCAGCACCGTCTGCTTTCCGTATGCCCGCGAGTTCGTTCACACTGGATGGCACGGGGTACTATTTGGATCAAGGCAAATGGGCCGCCATCAATCCTGAGCAACACAAAGAGGCAAGCGTTGGGCAAACAGTCGCGCTGCCAACGGGCAAGTACCACGTCACGCTAGAAGCCGTCGGCGAAAGCGATGGTCAGTCGACCTACGTTGTCTCCGCAGACGACCAGAAAGTGGGTGACTTCAAGTGCCCACTCAGCAGCCAGACCTTTGAGGAAGGCAAGAAATTCCACACAACTTGGAAGAACGTTGGCCTCACCGAGGGCACCGTCATTCGCGTGCAATCGAAGATCGCTTCGAAAGATGGCGACGAGTTCAGCCGGGCTCGCTGGGTTGCGGTGAGCCTCGTACCTGCCGACGAAAAGACACGTAAAGCGGCCGGGCCAATGATGAAACGCCAGCCCGCACAGGCTGCTCATCAACAGACGGGCAAAAAGAATCGCAAGACAAGCCCAACCAAAGCCGTCAGCGATCTACCGTTGATGCAACCACGAGGCACCGACGGCGACGGTAGCGTGAAGGTTTCCGGCGAATTGAAAACCTGGCACAAAGTCACCCTGACCCTCGATGGCCCTTTCGCTCACGAGAAAGATAACAAGCCCAATCCGTTCACCGATCACCGAATGACGGTTCAGTTCCAGCACGCTGATGGCACTGCCTATACGGTTCCCGGCTATTTTGCCGCCGACGGCAACGCGGGAAGCTCATCCGCCGAGTCGGGGACTTCTTGGCGGGCTCATTTCGCACCCGACCGAACTGGCACCTGGAACTACAAAGTTCAGTTCTCCAGTGGCGATTTGGCCGCACTGAATGCGAAAGCCGCCGCCAAACCGATCGCCAAATACGACGGCAAGAGCGGGAGCGTTGAGATCAACGCCAGCGACAAGTCCGGACGCGACTTGCGTTCCAAAGGACGACTGCAGTACGTGGGTAAGCGTTACCTGCAGCATGCCGGCAGCAAAGAGTACTTCTTGAAGGCTGGTGCTGACGCGCCGGAAACACTGCTCGGCTATGCGGATTTCGATAATACCGTTGCTGGTAAACCCGATCGTGTGCCACTGAAAACTTGGGAGCCACATGTTCGCGACTGGAAGGCCGGCGATCCCACTTGGAAGGACGGCAAGGGGAAGGGTCTGATTGGCGCGATCAACTACCTTTCAGGGAAGGGCTGCAATGCCTTTTCGTTCCTGACTTACAACGCGGGTGGAGATGGCGACAACGTTTGGCCGTTCATCCATCGCGATGACAAGTTGCACTACGACTGCAGCAAGTTGGATCAGTGGTCCGTCGTCTTGGACCACGGGACCGCCAAAGGAATGTACCTGCACTTCAAAATGCAGGAGACCGAGAACGATGATCACATCGGCGGACACGCGGGCAAGAAAGGGAACGTGCCAACTTGTCTTGACGGGGGCAACCTGGGAACGCAACGCAAGTTGTATTGCCGTGAGTTGGTCGCCCGGTTTGGTCACAACCTGGCTTTGAATTGGAACCTCGGCGAAGAGAACACTCAGACCCGCGAGCAACAAGTCGCGATGATCGACTACATCGCAGATTTGGACGCCTACGATCACAATATCGTGATCCACACCTTTCCTGGTCAACAGGACAAGGTCTACGTTCCGCTGTTGGGCAAGCAGTCCAAGCTGACTGGCCTGTCGCTGCAAAACAGTGGCATCCAGGACACGCATGTGCAAACCGTGAAATGGGTCCGCGAATCGACGAAAGCTGGAAAGCCTTGGGTTGTCGCCTTTGATGAATCTGGAACGGCTGCTCACGGCCAATGCCCCGACATCGGTTACAAAGGTTTTGATGGCCGTGACCGAACCGGCAAGATGATCTACGACGAACACGCTGTGCGGCGCCAAACCTTGTGGGGAACTCTGATGGCGGGTGGCGCCGGCGTGGAGTACTACTTTGGATACCAATTCGCAGAGAACGATTTGGTGTGTGAAGACTGGCGCAGTCGTGACCGCAGTTGGGACTATTGCCGAATCGCTTTGGAGTTCTTTTCCAAACAACAGATTCCAGTGGAAACACTGAGTCCGGCCGACGAACTGGTGGGCAAT